>JBJHAY010000129.1:0-9079 GCA_050485205.1 Gammaproteobacteria bacterium | reverse complement strand
CCGTCCCACGATCTGGCCTGCGGACATCTCCAGGGAGACATCCCTCACCACTTGCCTGCCCTTGTAGCTCTTGGCGAGATTACGGGCGCAGAGAACTCTGGATATATCCTTCATCACTCCCGCCGTGGCACCAATTGCATGTTGACTCTGTCCTCGCCATCGCGGCTTTCTGCCCGGGCCACCCGGGTGGCGATATTGTATTCGATGTAGTGCCCGCTCATGGTGTTGCCGTCCTGGGTGAAGCGGGCACCTTCCTGGACCGTCAATAACTGGGCATCGTTGTCGAAGATGATGCTGCGGCCATTGGCATAAACAATGCCCTGGTCCAATGCCGGCTGTTGTTCGAAATGGGAGGGTTCGCCGGTGGCGCTGATGCGGCGGATTTCCCCCTCACTGCGCTCTATGGTGATTTCAAGCCCCATGATCTTGAGCGTGCCCTGGGTTATCACCGCGGGGTTGTCCGGCAAGCCCCGGTAGACTACCCTGCCTTCGTTCAGGTAGACCTCGCTGGAATCCGCGTCAACGAAGATTTCCTGGTCGGCATCCTCGGGCAGTGCCTGACACAGGCTGGCCAACACCAGCAAGCAGGCGCCAAGTGTTGTGGGTGATAGTTTGTCAATCACGGGGTTCATAGCGCCCTCTTACGTTGGCCAGCAGTTCCACGGTATTGTCGTTGATATCGGCAACCATGCCGAGGCTGTTGATTTCCGCCTTGCTGGAAACGATGCGGACCGGCAGGTCGGTCATCGCCTTGCGCAGGGCGGGGTATAGGGTCAACGATTCCGTGTGGATATTCAAGGTTTCTCCCGATGGGTCGCGGTGGGTCAGCACCACGTCACGGTCGAGCCGGACCCGATCCCTGTCGTCTTCTGGATCATTGTCGATGCGCGCGCTTTGGGCGGTAATGTACCAGGGCGGTGCTTCCTCCTGGAAAATGACCACGTCAGGGGCTTCCAGGATGGCAAAGTCAGGATCGGGATAATGGGTGGCCCGGGTGGCCCGCAGCCGGTAACGGGGCTGGGCATCGAGGCCGAAGTGGGTGCTGTCCACCCCGGTCAGGAAGTAGTCATATTCTTCATCCAGGCGCAGGGCATCTTCCGGCAGCGGGGCTGTGTCGTCAGTGGCGGTGTTGAGCATGTAGATCAACAGGCCTGCCAGGATTGCAATGTATATCAGGTGGACGCGCATCAGCTTGATCCCAGATAGGGGGAGATGGCGGCATCATAGCGCTGCTGCGCCCTCAGTATCAGATCGCACACCTCCCTCACGGCGCCATGACCACCCGGCAGGGAGGTCAGGTAATGGGCGCGGGCCTTGGCCTCGGCATGACCATTGGGTACCGAGATGCTCAAGCCGGCCTTCCCCATGCAGGCAAGGTCGGGCAGGTCGTCCCCCACATAGGCGGTTTGCCGGTAATCGAGACCGAGGGACGCCAGAATCTGGTCCAGCACCACCAGTTTGTCTTCACGCCCCTGGTACAACAGATCGATGCCGAGATTCCCGGCTCTTCTCGCCAACAGGGGTGAATCACGCCCACTGATGATGGCCACTTCGATACCCACCTGGCGCAGGAGTTTGATGCCCTGTCCATCCAGGGTGCTGAAGGCCTTGATTTCATCGCCATGGCTGGTGAAATAGAGTTGGCCGTCTGTCATGACCCCATCCACGTCCAGTACCAGCAGCCTGACACGGGCTGCCCTGGCGGTGATGTCTTCGGGGCTGAGTGCTTTGCTCATGCGAATTGCGATCTCCAATATCAAACCACGTTGGCGCGCAACAAGTCATGCATGGTGACGATGCCGGTGAGGTGGCCCTGTGTATTCTGGACTACCAGGCTGTAGATGGCGTTGTCCTGCATGATGCGGGCGGCCTCTGATGCCAGGGCATTGGCGGCAATGGACTTGAAGCGGCCGGTCATGACCGTGCTCACCGGGGTGTTGCGCAGATCCTGGCCGCGGTCCAGGAAGCGGCGCAGGTCACCGTCGGTAAAGACACCAAGCAGTTCGCCCGAAGCCCCCACCACGGTGGTCATGCCCAGTTTTTTCTCTGTCATTTCCAGTAGACAGCCGCTGATGGAAGTATCTCCGCTGACCCGTGGAATGTTTTCCCCCACATGCATGACATCACTGACTCGCAGCAACAGACGTCTCCCGAGGTTGCCGCCTGGGTGGGAGTAGGCAAAGTCCTCGGCGGTGAAGCCCCTGGCTTCCAGCAGGGCCATGGCCAGTGCATCACCCAGCACCAGGGCTACCGTGGTGCTGGTGGTAGGGGCAAGCCCCAGGGGGCATGCTTCCTGCTCCACGCTGCCATCCAGGTTGACATTGGCGGCTTGGGCCAGCACTGACAGGGGATTGCCGCACAGGCTGATCAAATTGATTCCCTTGCGCTTGATCACGGGCAGAATGGCGAGAATCTCAGGGGTGGTGCCTGAGTTGGAAATGGCGATCACCACATCCTTGGACGTCACCATGCCGATGTCGCCATGGCTGGCTTCGGCCGGATGCACGAATTGAGCAGGTGTGCCGGTGCTGGCCAGGGTGGCGGCGATTTTCTTGCCGATATGGCCGGACTTGCCCATGCCCATCACCACGACCCGACCCTCGCAGTCGAGGATCAGTTCACAGGCCTGGACAAAGTCATCGCCGATTCTCGTCTGCAGTTTTTCCACGGCAGCGCGTTCCAGTTGGATGGTGCGCGTGGCGCTGGCGATAAGAGGGTTTGCATCCATCAATTCAAAATTCCGGGGGGCAGTGACATTCACTGGGTATAAAAAAGGTAGCCAGTGTACGCCAGATAGCAAAGCAATAGTATAGCGCCGGAGATTCTGCCGATGGCGAGTCCGCGACGCTTGAGAACGAAGATCATGAAGGAGAACAGTAGGGTAAAGGCAAGGGTGAAGCCATAGTCGCGCCAGACAATTTCAGGTGCCAGGTCCACTGGAGAGAGCAGGGCCGGCACTGGCAGTACCATGAGGATATTGAGAATGTTGGATCCGACGATGTTGCCCACCGCCAGGTCATGATGACCACGCAGGGAACTGGTGATGGAAGTGGCCAGTTCTGGCAGGCTGGTGCCAATGGCTACCACGGTAAGGCCTATGGCCAGTTCGCTGACTCCCATGGCCATGGCGATCTCGCGGGCGCCGGAGACCAACACATTGGAACTGATGATCATCAGGATCAGGCCCAGTAGCATCCAGCCCAGGGCCGCGGCGGTGCTCATGTCCGCCAGATAGTCCGAGACTTCATCCTCCTGTTCCAGCTTGCTGCCCGGCATGGTTACCTTGTGGCTGATCACCCGGTAGGCCAGGCAGGCCAGAACCGCCAGCAGCAGGACGGCGTCCATCTGGTCCAGCCTGAAATCGTGGAACAGCCACAGCACCAGCAAGGTGATGGCCAGCATTGTTGGCAATTCTTTCTTGAGCAGGGAGACCGGTATCAGCACCGGACACACCAGGGCGGTGATGCCCAGCACCAGGCCGATGTTGGCGATGTTGGAGCCAAGCACATTGCCAATGGCCAACTCCGGTGAGCCGCGCAGGGCCGCGGTGGCGGATGTGAATATTTCTGGCGCGGAAGTGCCGAAAGCCACGATGGTGAGGCCGATCAGCAGAGGTGAAACTCCCAGGTTGCGCGCCGTGGTCGAAGCCCCCAGGACGAATTTGTCGGCGCTCCAGATCAGGCCGATGAACCCCAGGGTGATCGCGGCAGTGGCGACGAGGATGGTCATGGTTGTTGCCCGAAAAAAGTGCAAATTCTAGCATTGTTGGCGGCATTGGGCCGAATATTTCGGATTGCTGGCGGTCGTGGTGGGTCTGACCCATGGCCGCCTGCGTACACACCAGTTCATCACCCGCGGCAAAATGCGCTAGAATTGACACCGAATACATTATCCGGTTGGCCCCGAGGCCTGACCGGCGACAGGAGAATCGCAATGAACTACCTGCAACGTTTGGCATTGGCCCTCGGCCTTGCCGCATTCCTGGCCCCCCCGGCGCTGGCTGCCGATGCCGTGCGGGCCGCCGAAGAAGCAGTGGAGTCCTATGTTTCCGCCCTGCTTGCGCGGGTCAGTGAAATCAGGGGCTCCCATCAGACTGATCCTGAGTTTTACTTCAATGAAGTGGAAGTCGCCATTTCGGAATTTGTCGACTTTGAAGAAGTGGCCAGGGGCGTGATGGCCCGCTATGGCACTGGTCCCAATGGCGCCACCGATGATCAGGTTGCGCGTTTCGCCGAAGTCTTCAAGAAGAGCATGATTGAATTCTATGGCAGCGCTCTTGCTTCCTACGGCGGCGAGCGCTTCGAGATCATCCGCGCGCGCCGTCCACCACCGGATCCGGAAAATGCCACCAATGTCAGGATGATGGTGACCACGGATGACCGTAACCGTATCGAAATCCAATACACCATGTTCCTGGCGGCGGACCAGCGCTGGAAAGTGAAAAACCTCTACATTGAAGGTGTCAATCTGAGAAGGCAGTACTTCTCCCGTTTCGACAACCTGATGCAGCGCAATAACTTTGATATCGACAAGGTGATCGACAGTTGGCAATTGGAAGATTAAGCAGATGTTCCCTGGGCGGCACCGCCACGGATTGGGATGATTTGCGCCATTGTCACGTTAACAGCTAAGGAAATTCATGAACCAGGAACAAATTCAACAGTTGCTTGCCGGCGCCATGCAGGATGCCGCCATCAAGGTGGAAGGCATGGACGGCAAGTTCATGGTGACCATAGTCTCAGACAGTTTCGCGGGGCTGGGGGCGGTGAAGCGTCAGCAGGCGGTTTACCGCATTCTCAACCCCCATATCGCCAGTGGCGCCATTCATGCCGTGAGCATGCAGTTGCGGACACCGGAGGAGCAGGCGGGCCTGTAGCTGGAAGCCCATACAGCAGGTTGAATACGCTTGGAAAGGCCCTTCGGGGCCTTTTTGCTTGCCTGTGACGGAGAAGCACTTGCGTGGCGAATCTCGTGGCAACCCTGCTAGAATGGCGGCCGCATTGGCAAGACCCTGAAATCATGGCTATTTCCCAGAGAATCTGTGGATAATGCCGTCGCGAACCAGGACAGATGCAATAACCAGGCTGCACTTGGCAATGAACCGTGGCAATGCCATCCGCCAAGTGCACAATAGGGATTATCGAGCATCATGAAGAGAGAGTTGTGTGGATAAGTTACTGATCGAGGGCGGGATCGCCCTCAATGGAGAAATCCGTGCCGCCGGCGCCAAGAACTCGGCGTTGCCGATCATGGCCGCCAGTCTGCTGACCCGCGACACACTGAAGGTCAATAACCTGCCGCACCTGTTCGACATCACCACCATGCTGCAATTACTGGGTTGCATGGGGGTGGAATCCATCGTTGGCGACAAGCTTGGGGTGGAGATCAATACCGGCACAATCAAGCGTTTCAGCGCCCCCTATGAACTGGTCAAGACCATGCGTGCCTCGATTCTGGTGCTGGGTCCCATGCTCTCGCATTTCGGTGAAGCCCATGTGGCGCTGCCTGGCGGCTGCGCCATCGGCAGTCGTCCCGTGGATCTGCACCTGGCTGCGCTCAAGAAAATGGGCACCCGTATCAAGGTCGAGGATGGCTACATCAAGGCCAGCTCCAAGGGGCGCCTGAAGGGCTGCCACATTTTCATGGACCTGGTGACGGTGACCGGCACCGAGAACATCATGATGGCGGCGGCCTTGGCCGAGGGCCGCACAGTGATTGAAAATGCCGCCCGCGAGCCGGAGATCGTGGATCTGGCCCAATGCCTCAGGGCCATGGGCGCCCAGATTTCAGGCGATGGCACCGACACCATTACCATCGATGGTGTGGAGCGTCTCAGTGGCTGCACTTATGCTGTCATGCCTGACCGCATTGAAACCGGGACTTATCTGATTGCGGCGGCTGCCACCCGTGGCCGCATCAGGATCAAGGATACCCGCCCGGACATCCTCGACGCCGTGCTCAGCAAGCTGCGGGAAGCAGGTGCCGCGATCGAAGCGGGCGACAACTGGATCAGTCTCGACATGGAAGGCAGGCGGCCCAAGGCTGTGTCAGTCAAGACCGCGCCCTATCCAGCCTTTCCCACTGACATGCAGGCGCAATTTACCG
The DNA here is from genome assembly GCA_050485205.1 of Gammaproteobacteria bacterium. Lineage (GTDB taxonomy): Bacteria > Pseudomonadota > Gammaproteobacteria > Pseudomonadales > Pseudohongiellaceae > JAVVEZ01. The sequence goes on along the minus strand of JBJHAY010000129.1, from coordinate 2,974 downwards.
CCCTCAATGCCATTGCCGAGGGCACTGGCGCCATCACCGAAACAGTGTTCGAGAATCGCTTCATGCATGTGCATGAAATGAATCGCATGGGCGCCAACATGAAGGTGGAAGGCAATACTGTGCTGGTGCAGGGCGTGCCGATGTTGAAAGGCGCACCGGTGATGGCCACGGATTTGAGAGCTTCGGCCAGTCTGGTGATTGCCGGCCTGGTATCCGAGAACGAAACCCTGGTGGATCGCATCTATCACATTGATCGAGGCTATGAATGTATCGAGGAAAAACTGCGCTCCCTGGGCGCCAAGATTCGGCGCCTGCCGTCCTGAGGTATTCATGAGCCACAAACAACTGGTCATCGCCCTTACCAAGGGCCGCATCATGGAAGAGGTGTTGCCGCTGCTGGAGGAGGCGGGGGTGATACCCGCCGAGGATATCAAGCACAGCCGCAAACTGATTTTCGACAGCAATTTGCCCAACGTCCGCCTTATGGTGATCAGGGGCTCTGATGTTCCTACCTATGTGGAACTGGGCAGTGCCGACATCGGCATCGCGGGCAAGGATGTGCTGATGGAAGTCGGTTCCCAAGGTTATTATGAGCCGCTTGATCTAAAACTGGCGCGCTGTCGGCTGATGACGGCGGCGCCGGTTGAGCGTGGTCCGGAACCAAGGCGTTTGCGGGTGGCCAGCAAGTTCGTCAACATTGCCAAGAAGTACTTTTCCGAGCAGGGCCGTCAGGTGGACATCATCAAGCTCAACGGGGCGCTGGAACTGGCTCCCATCATGGGCTTGGCGGATTGCATCGTCGACATCGTCGACACCGGCAACACCCTGCGCGCCAATGGGCTGGAGCCGGTTGACTTCATTGCCGATGTCAGTACCCGGGTAATCGTCAACAAGGCCTCCATGAAGCTCAAGCATGACATGGTGCACTCCCTGTTGCAGCGCTTGGCTGATGCGGTGGCCAGGCATAACCCTCAGTAAGTTCTCAATTATTCACCCGGCGACTGCAAAGCTGGCCGGATCAAGCGGCACTTGGATGTGCCGGGTCGATAGAAACACAGTGAAACCGGAGATGTGATGTCGCTCAAGATCACCAGACTCAATGCCAACCAGGAAGACTTCGAAAGCCGTCTGCGCCAGGCTCTGGCCTGGGACGCAGCCACCAGTACTGAGGTACACGAGTCCGTGCGCGCCATCATTGCGGATGTCAGGGACAGGGGAGATGCCGCTCTGTTGCAGTGGACCGCCAGGTTCGATGGCCTGACAGTGGCCGATATCAGTGGATTGGAAATTCCCAGGGAGCGGATGCAGGCCAGCCTGGAGAACCTGCCGGCCAAACAGGCCGACGCACTCAAGCACGCAGCCGAACGTATTCGCCGTTACCATGAGAAGCAGAAGCAGGACTCCTGGCAATATACCGAAGCCGATGGTTCGGTTTTTGGCCAGAAAGTCACGCCCATTGATCGGGTTGGCATGTATGTGCCGGGCGGCAAGGCATCCTACCCATCCACCGTGCTGATGGACGCGATTCCGGCCCGGGTGGCGGGGGTCCGGGAAATCATCGCCACCCTGCCCACGCCCAGGGGCGAAGTGAATGAACTGGTCCTGGCGGCGCTGGCTCTGGTGGAGGTCGATCGCGTCTTCACCATTGGCGGTGCCCAGGCCATTGCCGCCCTGGCCCATGGCACGGCAAGCGTGCCGCGGGTCGACAAGATAGTGGGGCCAGGCAATATCTATGTGGCCACTGCCAAGAAGGAAGTCTTTGGCCAGGTGGGTATCGACATGGTGGCCGGGCCTTCCGAGATCCTGGTGATCTGTGATGGCAAAACCGATCCAGATTGGATCGCCATGGATCTGTTTTCCCAGGCGGAGCACGACGAGGATGCCCAGTCGATTCTGGTCTGCCCTGATGCCGCCTACCTGGACCAGGTGATGTCGAGCATGGAACGCCTGTTGCCCACCATGGAGCGCAAGGACATCATCAGGCAGTCATTGCAAAGCCGTGGTTTGTTGATCGAGGTGGAGGATCTGACGCAGGCGGCGGCGGTCAACAACAAGATCGCGCCTGAGCATCTGGAACTTTCAGTAGAGAATCCGCAGGTGCTGCTGGGCGCCATTGCCCATGCCGGCGCCATTTTCCTGGGCCGTCACACCTCGGAGTCATTGGGAGATTATTGCGCCGGTCCCAGTCACGTCCTGCCTACTTCCGGCACGGCGCGTTTTTCCTCGGCCTTGGGGGTGCATGATTTTCAGAAGCGCTCCTCCATCATCCATTGCAGTCCCGCTGCTGCCGCTGCCCTGGCCGACACTGCCGCTACCCTCGCCTATGCCGAAGGCCTGACTGCCCACGCCCGCGCCGCCGAGCTTCGCAAACCCCTGTAGGAGCGAGCAGAGGGGGGTCAATTGATGATGGAGGAAGGGGGAGCAAGCCCCATGTCTTCGGGAAAGCGCAGGTCCAGGGTCAGGTTGGGTTCGCCCACGCCCAGCACCACGGGAATGGTGTGGAAGTCGCCACCGCGGAACACTTCCACCTGAATCACATCTCCAGGGCTGTTGGCGCCGATGAAGTTGAAGGCCCCCATGGCCTGCTCGATGCTGGTGATCTTGGTGTCATTGACCGCCGTGAGCATGTCATTGGCGCGGATGCCGGCACGGTCGGCGGGACCGTTGACCGCCACCTTGGTGACCAGGATACCCCGCACCGGGTCCTGTCCCTGCCGTCGTACTTCATTGATGACAAAAGTAAAGGTTTCCTCCTCGATGTGTACCGAAATGCCCAGGTAGCCGCTGGGGCCGCCATCGATGTAGTTCCGCATCAGCGCGAAAGCTTTCTGGGCCGGGGTGGCAAAGCCAATGCCCTCGGAACCACCGGAGTCGGAGATGATGGTGGAGTTGATACCGATCAGGTTGCCTTCCTGGTCGATCAGGGCGCCGCCGGAGTTACCGGGGTTGATGGCGGCGTCGGTCTGTATCACAT
>JBJHAY010000128.1:0-9128 GCA_050485205.1 Gammaproteobacteria bacterium | reverse complement strand
GAAGTCAGAGGTGCTGGGTGTTGGGGAGGGGGTGGCAAAACGCTCTGCCGCATGGATGCGGCAGGCGAGTCCCCACGGATGGGTTCACGACGCTTTTGACACCCCCTCCCCAATACCCAGCACCAAGCCACCAATCTTGCATGACAGAAAAGCCACCGCACCCAACACTAAGCCACCGCACCCAACACTAAGCCACCGCACCCAACACTAAGCCACCGCACCCAACACTAAGCCACCGCACCCAACACCAACCCACCAAACTTGCATCACAGGTGCCACTGAGTCGCAAACAAGGTACAAGCCACCGAAGCCAGCTATAACCACAGGTCGCGAGCACGAAGGGGTAAGAAAGGGGAATGATGAAGGAATTGTGGAAGTTGCTTGCGGCGCCCCAGGGGCTTCCTTGATTCTTTGAAAGATGTGGTTTACTTTGCCTGTCCACCTGAGGACTTGCACAAAACGGATGACTCAAATACTGCGATGTTTTGTGCCGGCCCCATATCAATCGTTTCTTTCGCTCTGTTGTAAATGTCTAAGGGGGAACTCATGACATCCTTGTTGAAAAAGGCCGGGTTACTGGCCTGTCTGACCGCTGGTATGATGACCAGCGCTTTTGCCATCGATCCAGCCTTCCAGGAAAAGCTCAATTCACCCGACCGCCCCGCTGATGAAAAAGCCCGCGACGAGGCCCGCCGTCCCTTTGATGTGCTGACCCTGCTCGGTCTTCAGGCCGGCATGACCGTGGTGGATGTGGCAGCCGGTGGTGGCTGGTATACCGAAGTGCTGTCCGCGGCAGTAGGTCCCAACGGCAAGGTGATTTCCCAGATCGGCCCCCGTGCCCTGGAACAGAACAATGGCGCGCCCGCCGATGCCGCCCGCGCTCGTGCCCAGCGTCTGGGTAATGTGGAGCCAGCCTTCGTCAACATGGAGGATCTACAACACGGCATTGCCGATGCCGCCGTCACCGCGCTCAACCTGCATGACCAGGCCAACAACAGTGAAGAAGCCGGCGTGGCCTTCCTGCGCAATATCTACAACGTGCTCAAGCCAGGTGCCCAGGCGGTGGTGATTGATCATGCCGGCAGCCCTGGCGCCAACAACCGTGACCTGCACCGTCTGGACCCCGCAGTGGCCAGGGATCTGATCGAGAAGGCTGGCCTGGAAGTGGTGACGCAGTCCGACATCCTCCAGAATCCTGCCGATGACCGCACCCGCCGCGCCCATGATCCCGATCTGGAGCGCAACTCTGATCGCTTTCTCTTCATAGTGCGCAAGCCATCCTGATCGGGCCGATCAACTGACTTGGCGCTCCTGGCCCTGTGGGGTCAGGACAAAAAAGCGGAATAACTGAATGGTTGTTCCGCTTTTTTTATTGGGGTTGGTGATAGGTTTATTCTTGAAAAATTGTTGTTATCATATAGCGTTTCTATTCATTAGCCGGTTTGGATATTGCACCAATGTCCCATGGTGATGGCCTGATCCGGGTCGTTCGCAATTGAGTGCTGGTGCAATCTTTGGGCTGGTCCCGGCATGGTCAACAAGGAGCTGCCATGAAGTCTCGTTTTCCCTTTGAAGTAGCCGCTGCCAAGGCAGCATTGGCCGTTGGTCTGCTGGGCTGGGCCACCCAGGTGCACGCGGTAAGACCCTTCGTGACCGATGATGCCCGTATCATCGATCACGGCCAGATCGAAATGGAGAGCTGGTTCGAGACCGGCCGCTCCCACGGGGAGTGGGATCCGGCGCCGGGCTTCAATGTGATTGTCGGTAGCAGCTTCAATGAATGGCTGGAGGTGCTGGCGGGTTCTGGTGTCGGCAATGACCCCAATGGCGGCAGTAGCGTGGTGAATCCCATGCTGATGAGCAAGATCCTGTTGCGCAAGGCCGAGGTGGATGGACAGGCTGGTTTTGCTTTCAGTGCGGGCACCACCTTCAACCGTGGTCATGGCTCCATGCATGATGATGGCCGTGTCAGCAGTGTCCTGGGCATGAGTACGCTACGCCTGAAGGATGATGACATCAATATCCACATCAACCTGGGCTGGCGCACCGACAATGAGCGCGGATTTGAGAAAAGAACCCGAGCCTATTGGGGCCTGGGCACCGATATCCAGACACCCAATCAGAAAATCCGCTTCGTGGGAGAGGTGTTCGCGGGTGATCCCCTGATCCTCAATGCCCCCAAGATCGCCATGCAGACGGGATTGCGCTGGATGCAGAGTGATTACATGCAGATGGATGTGACCTTTGGCGTCGAACCCAATGTGGATCGCAATCTGCGTCGCACCGGAGGTTATGAGTTTTCCGCCCAGTTGGGCATCCGCATGCTGTTCGACGCCTTCACGCCCGGTGGCCGTCCTGGCCGCCACGATGGTGCCAGCGGTATCTTCAGATAGGCACTTCCCTTTTTCTTTCGCAATTGTGCGGTACAAGCTAGCTTGATATTGCACCAGTTTTCCTGCTGCTGCCCTTTCGGCCCAGGCATTGGGGCGTCGGGGCACTGGTGCAATTCCTTGTTGCCGGAGTTGGGAGACAGGCGCGGTGCAATGACTTGAATCAATGCGCCAGTTACGGCAAGCTGTTATTAATACTCACAAAATGAGATCGAACCGGCCCGTCCGGTAAGGACTGAACCGCATGACCCTGACCCGCAGAACAGTGCTCCGCCGTGCTGGCCTTGGCAGCCTGGCGATAATGCTGCCCTTGCCGCTGGTGCAAGCGCAGTCTTCGACCCTGCGGGTTTCTTCACTGGGCGATGGACTGCATCTGATCACAGGTGCTGGCGCCAACGTGGTGGTGGCAGTGACGGAACAAGGCGTCGTGGTGGTGGATGGTGGCCTGCGCGAGCATGCCGAGGCACTGTTGCAGGCCATCCAAGAACTGGCGGACGGCAAGCCCATCCTGGCTCTGTTCAATACCAACTGGCGCCCGGAGCATACGGGTCTGAATCACTTGTTGGGTGGCACCGGGGTCGACATTATCGCCCACGAGAATACCCGGCTATGGCAGACCACGGATATTCGTGTGGACTGGGAGGACAAGGTGTATCCGCCGCTGCCCGTCCAGGCCCAGGCCAACAAGTCCTTCTACAGTACTGGCAGCATGAGCCTTGGTACTGAAACCATCGACTACGGCCACTTGCCCCAGGCTCATACCGACGGCGATATCTACCTGTTCTTCCGCCAGGCCAATGTGCTGGTGGCCAGCGATCTGCTGGCAGTGGGCCGCTTCCCGGTGCTGGACTATGCCACTGGCGGCTGGGTGGGCGGCATGCAGCGGGCGTCCCGGGCCTTGTTGGAACTGGTGGACGACGCTACCCGCATCATCCCCGCCGAGGGGGGGGTGCAGGACAGGCAAGCCTTGCAGCTGCAGGCGGAAATGCTGGATCAGGCACGTGAACAGGTGGCCCTTGCCTACCGCAATGGGCGCAGCCTGGAGCAATTCAAGGCTTCCCGGCCCAGCGCAGACTTCCCGGGCCGCTGGGGCGATGCCGATGCCTTCCTGACCCAGCTCTACAAGGGAGCCTGGGGTCATGTGCGTGAGTTGGGTGGCATCATTTGACGGCTTGAGATTGAAAGACTGCATCAAGTCGATGCAATAAAAGCATTGGCACTGCCTCTGGCGGGTGTCTAAGCTGGAACAGGACTGCATGGCAGTGGGAGAGTTGAAGCAATGAAGCAGATACAGTCAAGCAAGCTGGGTATTGCCCTGATGGGTGCCCTGATGTTGCTGGGCAGACCAGCCCAGGCTGCTGACGCGGCCCTGGAAACCTTGCAATCAGAGTGGTCCACTCTGGAACAGTACTGTGCCAGTTGCCATAACTTCGACGACTATGCTGGCGGTATCGACTTCAGTTTTTCCACGCCGGCAACGGTTGCCGAGGAAGCCGAAATATTCGAACTTGCCCTGAAAAAACTCCGCAACAGCGTGATGCCGCCCCCCAGTCAGCAGCAGCCCAGCGAGGAGCAGCGCTGGCGCTTCATCAGTGCCCTGGAAAATGCCCTCGACAGCCATGCTGCGGCCCATCCCAACCCTGGCCGTGTCGGCCTGCGCCGCCTCAATCGCACCGAATACGTCAACGCCGTGCGTGACATCCTGGGGGTGGAATTGGACCCGGAACTGGTGTTGCCCAAGGACGACAACAGCGATGGCTTTGACAATATGGCCAACGTCCTCAAGATTTCTCCTTCCTTTTTGGATCAGTACATCGGCGCCGCGCGCCTGGTGAGTGAGCTGGCGGTGGGTAACACCAACCCCCGCACGGAGACCGTATCCTACTCCATGGACCCGTCCTGGCAGGGCTCCCACATCCATGGTCTGCCCCTGGGAACCCGGGGTGGGGTACTGGTGGAACACAACTTCCCGGTTGAAGGGGACTACGTGTTCAATATCCAGGGTCTCGCCAGTGCCGGCTATGTGCTGGGCATGGAATACAAACATACCGTGATTCTCACCGTGGACGGGGAAAGAGTGTTCCAGCGCGACATTGGTGGCGATGAGGACCTGCTGGCCCTGGATCAGATTCAGGCACCGGCGGTGGCGGAAATCAACGGCCGCTTTCAGAACATCCGGGTTCGCCTGGGCCCTGGGCGTCACAGGATCGGAGTCGCCTTCATTGCCCGCAGCTTTGCCGAGTCCGATGAGTTTCTGCATGATTTGAGCGGCAATCGCGGCATGGGCCGCATTGCCCGCGCCCGTGCCCTGGAAATCGTCGGCCCGCTCGATGCCAGTGGCAATATCGAAACCCCAAGCCGCCGTCAATTGATGGTGTGCCAGCCGCGCGGTACCAATGAGGAACTGGCCTGTGCCGAGCAGATCCTCGGCAATGTGGCCAAGAAAGCCTTCCGCCGCCCCATCAGCGCCGCTGATCTTGACGCACCCATGCGCTTCTTTGCCAGCGGCTGGGAAAACGGCAGTTTTGATGACGGCATCAAGCAGGGCTTGATGGCCATCCTGGCCAGCCCCAAATTCCTGTTCCGGGCGGAACTGGGACCGGAGGAGGCCGAGCCGGGTCAGGTGGTGGAGATCACCGATCTGGAACTGGCCTCGCGCCTGGCATTCTTCCTGTGGAGTTCGCCGCCTGACAATGAGTTACTGGAGCGGGCAGCCGCTGGCCAGCTGAAGGATCGGACGATCCTGGGTTCGCAGGTGCGGCGCATGCTGGCTGACCCCAGGGCGGCCGCCCTGGTCAACAACTTCGCCTTCCAGTGGCTGCGCATCCGTGATCTGGATGCCGTGGACCCCGACCCCGAAATCTTCCCGCGCTACAATCGCGGCTTGCTGCGGGCCTTCAAGGAGGAAATCGCCCTGTTCATCCAGAGCATCCTCGAAGAGGATCGTGGCGTGGTGGATCTGATGACCGCCAGCCATACCTATCTCAATGAGGAACTGGCTCTGCACTATGGCATGACTGACATCAGGGGCAATCAGTTCCGCCGGGTGGAACTGCCGATGCCGGAGCGGCACGGATTATTGGGCAAGGGCGCGGTGCTGATGGTGACCTCCTATGCCAACCGCACCACCCCGGTGATCCGTGGCGCCTATATCATGGAAAACATCCAGGGTGTGCCGCCTGCCGCTCCGCCGCCGGACGTGGAGGCTTTTCCGGAAACCCCCGAAGGCGCTGCCGTGGCCCTCACCGTGCGTGAACGTTTGGAAGTGCACCGTGACAATCCCGCCTGCGCCGGCTGCCACGATGTCATGGACCCCCTGGGGCTGGCCCTGGAAAACTTCGATGCCATTGGCATGTGGCGGGATCGTGACAGTGATGCCGGCAATACGCCAATCGATTCCTCGGGCAGAATGGGCAGTGGCAAGCCGGTGAATGGCGTCAACGACCTGCGCGAGGCCCTGGTGGAGCGGCCCGAGCAATTTGTGCAGACCTTTACCGAAAAGCTGCTGGCTTATTCCATCGGTCGTACCGTGGAAGCCCACGACATGCCGGCGGTGAGAAAGATCGTGCGTGGCGCGGAGGACGCAGGTTACCGCTTCTCCGATATCGTAATGGGAATCATCGAAAGCGAGCAGTTCCGCAAGGTTGCGGTGCCCGAGGCAGCGGTTCAGTCAGTAGGGAGCCTGTAACCCGGTCATATTCATGCCCCCTGTAGGAGCGAGCCCTGCTCGCGACAGGATGAAGGATAGGCCCTCCGATTTATTGAAGCGAAGGAGAGAGATCATGTTCATCACCAAGAAGCACTTGCCGAGACGCAGTTTTTTGCGCAGCGCGGTCGCCAGTGTGTCCCTGCCTTTGCTGGACGCCATGATTCCGGCCGCCACTGCCCTGGCCCAGACCGCGGCCAGGCCGGTGCCCAAGATGGGCTTCTTCTACGTGCCCCATGGCGCGGTGATGAGCGAGTGGACCCCGGACCGGGCCGGTACCGACTTTGAGCTGAAAACCGTGCTCAAGCCTCTGGAACCCTTCAAGGATTATCTGACCATCGTCAGTGGTCTGGAAAACAAGCAGGCCAGTGGTCCAGTGCATGCCATCACGCCCGGCACCTGGCTCAGCAGCGCCCGCCCCCGGGTCAGTCATGATCCCTATGGCGGCACCACCGCGGATCAGATCGCGGCCCTGCACATCAGCCAGGATACGCCACTGCCCTCCATCGAGGTGGCCACGGAACCCGGTGGCGCGGCCGGCTCCTGTGACCGTTCCTATGGCTGCAGCTATGCCGCCACCATTTCCTTCCGCACCCCCACCACGCCGCTGCCGATGGAACACAATCCGCGCAAGCTGTTTCAGACCCTGTTCGGGGTCGGTGACAATGCCGACGAGCGCGCCAGGATCGCCGCCCAGACCGGCAGCATCCTTGACCTGATGGTGGAGGAAACCGCCCAGCTCAATCGTCGCCTGGGCGCCACCGACCGCGTGGTGCTGAGTGAATATCTGGATACCGTGCGTGAAATCGAGCGCCGGGTGCAGAAAAGCGTGGATCATGACCTGAGTCATCTGGAACTGCCCGACGCCCCCGCCGGCATCCCCGGTTCCTTCGATGAACACATCAATCTGCAACTGGACCTGATCCTGCTGGCCTACCAGGGCAATATCACCCGCGTTGCCAGCATGATGATGGCCGCAGAGGTCAGTAACCAGACCTACAACCATGTGGGGGTGTCGGACGCCTTCCATCCGCTGTCCCATCACCAGAACGATCCCAACAAGATCGCGCGGCTGGTGCGCATCCAGGAATATCACAGCCGGGTTTTCGCCCGCTTTGTCGAGAAAATGGCCCAGATCCCGGACGGCGAAGGCAGCTTGCTGGACAACGCCATCCTGCTGTACGGCAGCAACATGAGCAACAGTAATGCCCATGACCACTTCCCGCTGCCTTCGGCGGTGATCGGCCATGGCGCCGGCACCATCAAGGGCGGCCAGCACCTGGTGTATCCGGACAGAACCCCGGTGTCCAACCTGATGCTGACCCTGCTTGACCGCATTGGGGTACACCAGGAGTCCCTGGGCGATAGCACTGGCCGCTTCTCGGAAGTGTAAGCACATACTTACTAAAGCTGAGAACCAGTGAAAACTTTGACGGACGCATCAACATGAAGATGAAAACATTACGTTCCAGAGTCATCACCCTCACGGCCGCCCTGGCCCTGGGCGCCGCCCCCCTTGGCCTGGTGGCACAGGAGTTGGAACAGCGTCTGTTGGAACTGTTGAGTGCCGGTGACATGGGCAGTTCCCGGGCCCTGCTCAGTGAGCGTGTCGACTTGGGCGTCACCCAGCGCGATGGCACCACGGCCCTGCACTGGGCGGTGTATTACGGCAATGAAGACATCGTCAACCGGCTCATCGCCATGGGCGCCGACCCCAGTGCCCGCAACGACTACGGTGCCACTCCACTGTCGCAGGCGGCCATTACCGGTAATCCGCGCATCATCCAGGCCCTGTTGGAGGCTGGTGCCGATCCCAACGAGCCCAATGCCGATGGCCAAACGCCCCTGATGATGTTGGCCCGTACCAATAACCTTGAAGCTGCCCTGGTACTGCTGGAGGCGGGTGCCGATGCCAATGTGGTGGAGCAGTGGCGTGGCCAGACCGCCTTGATGTGGGCCGCCGCCCAGCAACAGCCGCGGATGGTGGACTTGCTGCTGCGGCATGGCGCCGACCCCAATGCCCAGTCCACTCCCAATGAGTGGGACCGGCAGGTGACCGCCGAACCGCGCATCAAAGTCTTGCCCGTGGGTGGTCTTACGCCTTTGTTGTATGCGGCCCGGGAGGGTTGTAGCGAGTGTGTGGCCCGCTTGATCGAGGGTGGCGCCGAAGTGGACAAGACCGATCCGGAGGGAGTCACACCTTTGTTGATGGCTACCCTCAATGCCAAGTGGGATTCCGCCAGGTTGCTGGTGGAGGCGGGTGCCAATGTCAACAAGTGGGACTGGTATGGGCGTTCACCGCTGTACGCGGCGGTGGATTACAACACCCTGCCCCATGGCGGGCGGCCTGATCGTCTCTCGGCCGATTTGACCACCAGCCTGGAAACAATCGAAATGCTGCTGGAGGCTGGCGCCAATCCCAACTTGCAGCTGAAACTGTTCCCTCCCTATCGCAGTCTGGGCGCCGACCGTGGCGCCGATGGCATTCTCACGATTGGCACCACGCCTTTCCTGCGCGCCGCCCGTGCCGCTGACATCCCCGCCATGGCCTTGTTGCTGAAGCATGGCGCCAATGCCGACCTGCCGACCTTGGCTGGCATCACCCCCTTGATGGCCGCCACCGGTCTCAGGGCCAGCCCCATCGACACCAGGGGGCGTTTCCGGGATGAGGCCCAGGCTTATGAGTCCGCCAGGTTCATACTGGAGAATGCCAAGATCGACATCGACGCCCGCGAGGAACGTGGTCAAACCGCGCTGCATGGCGCTGCCTTCCAGGGCTGGACCTCTGTGGTGAAGTTATTGGCGGAACATGGGGCTGATCTCGAAGCCCAGGACCACAATGGCAATACTCCGCTGGACGCCGCTTCCGGCAAGGCAACTGGCTTGATCCGCGGCCAGGGCCTGGGGTTCCACGCGGAAACCGTGACCCTGCTGGAACAGTTGCTCTCCGGGCGTTAGCCCGCATAGGCCAACAATCTCTCGTGGAGAGAGCGTTTCGTTTCAGTCCTGTGTTTGGGTCTGACCAGCGCTAT
>JBJHAY010000127.1:0-9163 GCA_050485205.1 Gammaproteobacteria bacterium | reverse complement strand
CGACGAAGATTCCCATCTTGGTGACTTCATCGAGGATTCCAGCATCGAATCACCGGTGGAATCCTCCATGGATGAAGGTCTGCGCGAAGCCACCCGGGAAGTGCTCAACAGCCTGACCGCGCGCGAAGCCAAGGTGCTGCGCATGCGCTTCGGCATCGACATGAACACAGATCACACCCTGGAAGAAGTGGGCAAGCAGTTCGACGTCACCCGCGAGCGCATCCGCCAGATCGAAGCCAAGGCGCTGCGCAAACTGCGTCACCCTACCCGCTCCGACCATCTGCGTTCCTTCCTGGACGACTGATAACTGATAGTCGGAGGCCCTTCCCTGGGCTGAAGAGGCCGCAGCAGGAAGACCGGTGGAAAATCCAAGCTAGTCTTCCTCTGGTAGCGATACGCCTTCATGGCTCGCAGGAGGCGGCAGCCGCGCCGAGAGTCCCTTGTCCAGCCGTTGCAGATAGCGCTGCAACTCATCCTCGCTGATATCCAGATATTCACACACACGTCCATAGAGCATGACACTGGGCACGGGGCGGCCGCCCAGTTCCCGCTGGGTCTGATGGAGCACGTAGAGGATGATGCGCTCGGTGCGGGTAAGGCCATCGCGGACATCGGGAATGGTGTCCAACAGTCGTTGCAAATCAGACCGATCGTTCACAGTTGCTGCCAGCCACCTCCCAATGCCAGAAACAGACCAATACGCAAGTTGGCGATAGCCGCCTCGGCCTGGGCCAGATCCATCTCGGCCTGGGTCAGTTGCAATTCAGTGCGAACCACGTCCAGGAAGTTGAGCTGGCCGGCCTCGTAGCGGGCCTGGGCCAGGCTGGCGGCCTGGCGGGCATGATCGCGGGCATCGCCAAGGGCATCGCGGGTATCCAGGGCATGAGTGTAGGCCGACAGGGTGGATTCGGTTTCGCGCAGGGCATTGAGCCAAGTGCCATCGAAGCGGGCCTTGGCCACTTCCACCTCGGCCTCGGCCTGGGCCTTGCGCGCCAGGTTGCCGGCAATGTTGGGGAAGGCCCAGTTGATGCGCGGACCATAGCTCCAGGTGGCAAAATCACCGGCCCCCAGATCCGACATCGATAGCGCGGCAGAACCAATGGAGCCGCCAAAGCTGACACTGGGATAGAAATCAGCGGCCACCATGCCCACCCTGGCGGTGGCGGCGGCCAATTCCCGCTCCGCTTGACGCACGTCGGGACGCCGCCGCAACAGGCCGGTTCCATCCCCCACCGGAATCACTTGTGCCAGGGCCAGAGGTGCCTGACAGTCCTCGGCTTGCCTGGGGTAATCCGCCGGTTCACGTCCCATCAATACCGCCAAGCGGTACAGGGCCGCCTCGCGACCGGCCCTGAGACCGGGAATGCTGGCACTGGTCTGGGCCAGTGCGGCGGCGGCGCTGGCCACGTCGAGACCGGTGCCGCGACCGGCGTCCCGCAACTGCACTGTCAATTCATGGCTGCGACTCTGCAATGCCTGGCTGCGCAATGCCACCTGCAATTGATGGCCGGCGGCACAGACCTCGGCATAGGCGCGGGCGGTTTCCGCCGCCACCGTGATATAGGTGGCCAGATAGGCGGCCTCCATGGCCTCGGCACTGGCGCGGGAAGCCTCGATGGCGCGGCGCACACGGCCAAACAGATCCAGTTGGTAGGCCATGGACAGATTCACGCTGCTGATATTGTTCTGTACCGCAATGGGCTGATCCAGGAAGAAGTTCTGGCGGCTGCGGATCTGCGAGGCATCAACGCCGACGTCAGGCAAGCGCTGGCTGCGCGACTGATTGAGCACGGCCTGGGCCCGCTCCAGGTTGGCACTGGCCGCCAGCAGATCCCGGTTCGCGTCCAGGGCTTCCGTCACCAGGCTTTCCAGGGTCTCGTCCTGGTACAGCTTCCACCACGGGTCCTGATCCTCGTCACTGGTGTTTTCAGTGCTGAAAAGGGCTTGATCGCGCTCGATGAAAGACTGCTGCCCCGGCGCGGCGGATAGCGCCGATTGGTAATCCGGTCCCATGGCGCAGGCGCCCAGCAAGATGCTGGCGGCCACCACCAGCGCCGGCAGCAGACGTGTCTGATCAACGGATATTGCAGTCATCATCAGGCTTCTCCTTCCCGGGCTTGCAACTGACTCTGGCGTGCCGGCTTCCGCGCCTGTGCCGCCCGGGCCTCGGCGCGCTTGGCAACCCAGCCGCGGCACAACACATAGAATACCGGCGTGAACACCAGGCCGAACACGGTTACCCCGAGCATGCCGAAGAACACCGCGGTTCCCAGCGCCTGACGCATCTCGAAACCCGGTCCCTGGGCGATGGCCAGGGGCAGTACGCCGAGAATGAAGGCGAAGGACGTCATCAGGATCGGTCGCAGACGGGTACGGGCGGCGGTGATGGCGGCATGGTAACGGCTCATGCCGTCGTTTTCTTCATACTGGCGCGCGAACTCCACGATCAAAATGGCGTTCTTGGCCGCCAGGGCGATCAACACCACCAGGCCCACCTGGGTGAGAATGTTGTTGTCCATGCCGCGCAGGTTGACCCCGATGAGGGCGGCCAGCAGGCACATGGGCACGATCAGAATCACCGACAACGGCAACATGAAGGCCTCGTACTGGGCCGCCAGCACCAGGAATACGAACACCACCGCCAGTCCGAACACCAGCATGCCGGTATCACCCGCCAGCTTTTCCTGGAAGGCGATGTCGGTCCACTCAAAGGTCATGCCCTGTGGCAGTCGCTCCCGCGCCAGACGCTCCATGGCATCCAGGGCCTGAGCCGAAGAATAGCCCGGCGCCGGCTGGCCACGAATATCGGCAGTGGGGAACAAATTGTGGCGCAGCACACGGGTGGCGCCGGCATCCTCACGCACATTGACCACGCTGGCCAGGGGCACCATCTGGCCGCTGCTGGACTTCACCCAGAGGTTGCCGATGTCATCCGCCTCATCCCTGGCCCTTGGGTCGGCCTGGGCAATCACCTGATAGGTGCGGCCAAACAGGTTGAAATCATTCACATAGAGCGAGCCCAGGTAGATGTTCATGGTGTTGAACACCTCCGTGGGAGATACCCTCAGCATCTGTGCGCGGTCCCGGTCCAGGTCCGCGAACAGGCGCGGCGCGCCGGTGCTGAACTGATTGAAGGCGCCCACCACTTCCGGCAGCTGATTGGCGGCGGCCACCATGTCATTGGCGACATCTTCAAGTGCCTGATAGTTGTTGCCGCTCTGATCCTGGATCATCATCCGCCAGCCGCCACCGTTGCCCATGCCCTGGACCGTGGGCGGCGGGATGACGATGATGCTGGCACCCTGGATGCTGCTCAACATGCCGGTCAATTGCTGGCTCAAGGTCACCGCATCGAGCCCTTGTTGCATGCGCTCCAGCGCTGGGTCCAGGCGCATGAACAAGGCGCCGGTATTGGACTCCTGGGAAGAACTGGCGGCATTGAAGCCGGAGAAGGCCACTGCCTGGGCAATGCCGGGCACTTCATTGACCATGGCCATGGCTTCCAGCATCACCGCGTCGGTGCGCTCGGCGGAGGCACCGGGTGGCAGGGTGATGACGCCGATCAGGGCACCCTGATCCTGCTCGGGAATAAAGCCAGCGGGCGTGACACTGAAACCCCAGCCAGTGATCAGCAACAGTCCTGCGTAAATGCTCAGCATCATTCCCAGGCGCCGCACGGTGCGGCGGGTGATGATGGCGTAACGGGCTTCCAGGCGGTCGAAACCCCGGTTGAAGCCATTGCCCAGGCGCTTCAGTGGCCGCAGCCACCTGGGTCCACTGTCGGGATCATGTTCACCTTCATGGGGATGCAACAACACCGCCGCCATCGCCGGGGTCAGGGTCAGGGACATCAACAGCGAGATCACCGCAGTGCCGGCAATGGTCACCGCGAACTGGCGATAGAACAAGCCGGGAATTCCGGAGACAAAGGCAGTGGGAATGAACACCGACAGCAGCACCAGGCCGATGGCCACCAAGGCCCCGGACACCTCGTCCATGGTGCGGTGAGCGGCGGCACGGGGACTCAGCCCCAGGCGCATGTTGCGCTCCACGTTCTCCACCACCACGATGGCATCGTCCACCACGATACCCACTGACAGCACCAGGGCAAACATGGCCAGGGAGTTGAGTGAATACCCCAGGGCCAGCAACAACGACATGGTGCCGATCAAGGCTACGGGGATGATGACGATGGGAATGATGGCGGCACGCCAGGTTTGCAGGAACACCACGATCACCACCACCACCAGCAACAGAGCCTCGAACAGGGTTTGTTGCACCGCCTTGATGGATGATTCCACGAACTGGGTAGGATTGTAGGGCACCCCGTAGGTGACACCGGGTGGAAACTCGTCCAGCATGCCATCCAGCTCCGCCAGCACCGCGTTGGCCGCCGCCAGCTCATTGGTGCCGGGTTGGGCGATGATGGCCATGCCAATGGTGGGCAGATCCCCGGAGTAGGCGCTTACTGTGTAGTCCTGGCGCGCAATTTCGGCGCGGCCGATGTCACCTAGACGGGTGATGGCGCCGTTGGCGCTGGTTTTGATGATGACGTTCTCGAACTCTGCCGGCTCGCGCAGGCGGCCTTCCACCTGAATCGGCAATTGAAACGCCACTTCCTGGCCATTGAGGGGCTGGCGGCCGATGGCACCCGCCGCCACCTGCACGTTCTGGCCGCGCAGGGCCGCGACGATCTCACTGGCGCTGATGTTGCGGATCGCCGCCCGGTCCGGGTCGATCCAGATGCGCATGGCATAGTTGCCACCACCAAATACCAGTACGTCACCCACCCCCTCGATACGCAGCAAACGGTCCCGCACCACGGTATTGGCCCAGTTGCCCAGGTAGTCGATGTCGATGTCCGGGTCGGCGGAACTCATGCTCAGCAGGGTGAGGAAGCCTGGCGCCTGTTTCGACACCACCACGCCCAGGTTGCGCACCTGTTCCGGCAGTCGCGGCTCCGCCGTCGCCACCCGGTTCTGCACCTGCACCTGGGCAGTGTCCAGATCCGTGCCCTGTTCGAAGAACACACTGATGGAGGACTGACCACTGACCACGGCGGTGGAGGTCATGTAGAGCATGTTCTCCACCCCGTTGATCTGCTGCTCCAGCGGCGCCAGCACCGTCTCCGAAATCACTTCCGCCGAGGCGCCCGGATATTGCACCCCGACATTGATGGACGGCGGAGCGATCTGCGGAAACTGGGAAACCGGCAACAGGGGATAGGAAAACGCCCCCACCAGGGTGATGATGATGGCCACCACGCTGGCAAAGATGGGGCGGTCGACAAAGAAGTGAGTAAGACGCATGCTGGGATTATTCCTGTGCAATTAATCCGGCACAGCCCTGCGCCGCTTGTTTACCCAGCAGCATTAACCGCGGGGTTGATTTCGAGACAGCGGCGCTCACGCCGACGGTTCCTGGATGGTGCCGACCAGGGGTTCCACCGGCGCGCCTGGGCGAACCCGCTGCAAGCCGTCAATCACCACCCGCTCAGAGCCCTCCAGGCCGGCGCGGATCACTCGCAGCCCCTCGTTGAGGGGACCAAGTTCCACCAGGCGGGCATTGACCAGGTTGTCGGCGCCCACCACATAGACGATGCGTTGCGCGCCCCGGGTGGCGATGGCTGAATCCGGCAACAACACCCCCGGGTACTCCATGGTGGCGCGCATTTCCATGTGGCCGAACATGCCGGGTGCCAGGAACCCCTCCGCATTCTTCACCAGGGCGCGGCCACGGATGGTGCCGGAAGCGCTATCGATGCGGTTGTCCATGAAGTCCAGCACGCCCTCCCAGGCATGATCGGCTTCGTCCATCAGGCGAATCCGCACCGGCACTTCGCCGCTGTCTTGCTGGCGCTGATATTTGAGATAGAGCGCCTCCGAGCCCTGGAAACTGAAATGAATCGGGTCCACGGAAACGATGCTGGTCAACTCGGTGTCATCCGCCTTCACCACGTTGCCGATGTCGACCCGACGGTCCGAAACACGCCCCGCCACCGGCGCGGTGATGCGGGTGAATTCCACCTCCAGGGCGGCGGCCTGCTCGGCGGCACGGGCAGCACTCAGGTCGCTCTCGGCGCTCAGCAGGGTAGCCTCCAGGCTGTCGAATTCTTCCTGGCTTACAGCCTCCAGACGCAGCAGGCCACGGGCGCGCTCCAACTCGGCGCGGGCATTGTTGACCCTGGTCTCGGCCCCTCTCACCCCGGCCCGGGCTTGCGCCAGGGCGGCTTCAAAGGGACGGGCATCAATGCGAAACAGCAGATCTCCCTGGGCCACCAGTTGACCATCCTGAAACAGGATTTCCACCAGATAGCCGGTAACCCTGGGGCGCACGGACACCTGTTGCCGGGCCTCGAACTGCCCCACATAGGTATCCCAGTCACTGATGGGCTTTAACAGGGGATTGGCCACGGTGACCTGGGGCGGTAGTGGCGCGGCAAGGCCATCCTGAGACTGCTCGCAGGCAGCCAGCAACAGGCTACCAAGCAATACGGCGGCGGGAAAACAATAGGAAAAACGCATCGAGACTCCTGTCAATACGGAAGCTGGTGGCAATGGATTGATATCTTGATGGGCAGGCAGGGCCGGACTTATGTCAACAAGTGATGACATATTTCACCAGCCCTGCTAGGCTTTGTCAATCGCGAAAATTCAACAGATCACAGGTAATTCATGACAGAAGCCTTCAAATCCTGCACTCCTCCCCGCGCGCGCAATGCTTCCGCCACCCGGCAGGCCATTGTCGACGCCGCCGCGCGCCAGTTCCAGGCGGAAGGCTACGACCGCGCCGGGGTGCGGGCGATTGCGGCTGAAGCTGGCATCGACGCCGCGCTGATCTGCCGCTACTTTGGTTCCAAGAAGCAGTTGTTCGCGGCGGTGCTGGAAACCACCACGGAAGACCCGATGCGAGTCATTGGAGGACCTAGGGCAAGCTGTGGAGAACGCATCGCCAACGCCTTCTTCGATCCACCCTCGGCCTCGCGCCGGGTAGCGATGATGGATCTGGTGACCCGCTCCTCGGCATCACTGGAAGCGGCGGAAATGATCCGCCGCCACATAGACCAGCGCTTCATGGCCCCGGTCACCGAATGGCTGGGCGGAGACGCGGCAGCACGCGAGAAGGCCTGGCTGATGAGCGCGGTGCTGATGGGCATCATCATCAAATCCAACATCATGCCCGCGCGGGAAATCAGCCGCGAACGGCTCGCCACCTTGCTTCAGCAATTGATCGACCAGGCATGACGCCCTGTAGGAGCCTGCCCTGTAGGAGCCTGACCTGCAGGGTACATGCCCTGTAGGTACATGCCCTGCAGGCGGCCTGACTCTGTCGCCTGCAGGGCAGGCTCCTACACAGCGGGGATTTTCCTCAATCCGTGAAGAGGTGACAGGCCACTGGACGGCCGCGGGCGGGGTTGTCCTGCTGGATGATAGGTGTCAGCACCGGCACCTCGGAGCGGCAACGCTCCATCACCCGCGGACAGCGGGTATGGAAACCACAACCCGGTGGCGGATTGATGGGGGACGGTACATCCCCGCTCAGTACCTGGCGCTGGGCCTGGTGATGGGGATCGGGAATCGGAATCGCGGAAATCAGCGAGCAGGTATAGGGGTGCTGGGGCTCGCGGTAGAGTGCCTCGCCCGCCTCCACCTCCACGAACTTGCCCAGGTACATGATGGCGATGCGGTCGGAGATGTGCTTCACCACCGCCAGGTCATGGGCGATGAACAGGTAAGACAGATTGAACTCCCGCTGCAGATCCACCAGCAGGTTGAGAATCTGGCTCTGTATCGACACATCCAGCGCCGACACCGGCTCGTCACAAATGATCAGCTTGGGGTCCAGGGCAATGGCGCGGGCAATGCCGATGCGCTGGCGCTGGCCACCGGAAAACTCGAAGGGATAGCGGGTCACCGAGCGCGCCGGCAACCCCACCATGTCCAGCAGGGCCGCGACTTTTTTCTGACGCCAGTCCTTGTCGCCAAGTTGGTGGACAATGAAGGGCTCCTCCAGAATTTCCCCAATGGTGTGGCGGGCATTGAGGGATTCCATCGGGTCCTGGAAAATCATCTGGATGTCGCGCCGGAATGGCATCATGGCCTTGGCTCCCAGCCTGGCGATATCCGCCCCCTCAAACAGAATTTCTCCCGCCGTGGGCTTGTACAGCCGGGTGATGCAGCGACCCAGGGTGGACTTGCCGCAACCGGACTCCCCCACCAATCCCAGGGTTTCGCCGCGCCGGAGCTCAAAACTGACGCCATCCACCGCCTTGTTGTACTTGCCGGTGCGCAGGAATACCCCCTCCCGCACCGGAAAGTGCATCTTCAGGTCGTTGACCCGCAACAGGGGCACGCTGTCATCAACCATTGGCGCCCTCCTCCCTGGCAGCGCCATGCTGGCCCAAGCCGCGCCACTCGAAACAACTCACCTGGTGCGACATCAAACCCTGTGCCTCCGCCAGTACCGGCTCCAAGGCGGGGCCAGACTGACTGCAATGGGGCTGGCGATGCGGGCAACGGTTTTCAAACCGGCAACCCGGGGGCAGTTCGTGCAGGCTCGGCACCATGCCCTTGATGATGTTGAGACGCCCCTTGGGAGGTGTTTCCAGACGCGGCAGCGAGTCCAGCAAGCCCAGGGTATAGGGGTGTGATGAACGGTCAAAAATATCGAACACAGAGCCCACTTCGGCAACTCGCCCGGCATACATCACCACCACTGAGCGCGAGGTTTCCGCAATCACCCCCAAGTCATGAGTGATGAGAATCACCGCCATGCCCATGTCACGCTGCAGTTCCTTGATCAGTTCCAGAATCTGGGCCTGGATAGTCACATCCAGCGCCGTGGTGGGTTCGTCGGCGATCAACAGGCGTGGCTGGCAGGCCAGGGCCATGGCAATCACCACCCGCTGGCGCATGCCGCCCGACAACTGGTGGGGAAACTCCCCCATGCGAATATCGGGGGAAGGAATGCCGACCCGCGCCAGCATCTCCGTGGCCTGCTTCCAGGCCTGCTCCTTGCTGATTTTCTTGTGCAGGAGAATGACTTCCGCCAACTGGCGGCCAATGCTGTGGACGGGATTGAGGGCGGTCATGGGTTCCTGGAACACCATGCCGATTTCGGCGCCACGGACTTTCTCCATCTCGCGGATGGAGAGCCCGGCAAG
>JBJHAY010000126.1:0-9185 GCA_050485205.1 Gammaproteobacteria bacterium | reverse complement strand
TCGTGAACCCATCCGTGGGGACTCGCCTGCCGCATCCATGCGGCAGAGCGTTTTGACACCCCCTCCCCAACACCCAGCACCTCAGGCTCCAGTGCTGTTGACCTTGATTTGGCGTAGTACCTAGTGCCTGGTGCCTGGTGCCTAGTGCCTAGTGCCTAGTGCCTAGTGCGTTGTGCGTTGTGCGTTGTGCGTAGCGCATAGTGACGAGGGTGGCGTTGTTGTCAGGGCTTGCTACAGGGTGGCGGTTTGTCGGGAGAGGTGGTGGCGTAGCCACTGGCAACCGCAGGCCAGGGTCAAGGCGCCGACGATCAGGCTGGCCACTGGTAGCGGGGTGCCATTGTAGAAGACAGCCAGCAAGGGGCCGGCCAGGGCGCCACTGCCGAAACGCAGGGTGCCGGTCACGGCGGAGGCGGAGCTGGCCTGGTGGGGAAACTGGACCAGCACCAGGGAATCGCCATTCACCGACATGATGCCGAAACTGCCGACGATGAAGACGTAGCACAGCACCGTCCAGGCGATCGGCAGGTCCAGCAGGTTCACTGCGAACAACAGCACGGCGAATACCGTGCCACAGCCCAGGGCGCCCAGCAGCATGCGCCGTGAGCCGACCCGCGAGACCAGCCTGACATTGATGTAATTGGCCAGGATGAGAGCGCTGGCGGTACAGGCAAACAGCAGCCCAAATACGGTTTCGGAAACCCCGAACCAGGTGATGTAGACGAAGGACACCGAGGTCAGATAGGTGAAGAACGCAAACGCGGCCAGCATGAATGTCAGCAAATCCGGGTAGATGGCGCGCTGGGCCAGGATCAGCAGGTAATTGCCCAGCAGGCTCGCTGGTTTGGCCGTGGGCTCGGGTTCAGGGCGGGTTTCCGGCAGCCGCAGGAAGGCCAGCACGCACAGGATCAGGCTGTACACGGTCATTGCCGCGAAAATGATTTCCCAGCTTCCCAGCTGCAACAGCAGCGAACCCATCAGCGGCGCCACCAGCGGGGCCAGCAACATGATCATGATCACGTGGGACATGCCCTTGGCGGTGTTTTTGCCGTAGCAGTCGCGAATCATGGCGGGTACCGTGACCGAGGCGGCACTGCCAAGGAAGCCCTGCAACAGACGGAACACCAGGAAGCTGTCGGCGGATTCGGCAATGGCGGTGAAGAAACTGGCCACGGCGAAGCCCACCAGTCCAACGAAGGCCAGGGGGCGCCGGCCATGGCGATCCGAGAGTGGGCCGAAGGTCAGCAGGCCCAGGCCGAATCCCACCAGGAAGATGCTCAGCGAGTTTTGTACCGTGCTGATGCTGGTATCGAGATCATCGGCGATGCCAGGAATGGCGGGCAGGTACATGTCCACTGCCAGGGGTGGCAGGGCGGCGATGGCGGCCAATAGCAAGAGAGGGGGCTGGATCTTCACATGATGTCCTGATTACAAGGGGCTTGGCAGTCCATGCCAGCGTTGGCGCAGGAAGTCAGCGGCGGGCATGGAGGCCAGGAACTGGTCGAGCATGTCGCTGGGGGTGAATTGCCAGCTCAGGTTGTCTTGTATTTCACAGCTGACGTCGGTGACGATGGAAGTCAGTTGCTTGTTCAGCGGCAACAATGCCTGGTGGGCGCGGAGCAGGGCCTGCACCCGCGCGGCACCGCGGAACTTCATTCTGGCGATGTCGTCCAGGTTGTCGATGATGCTGTCGATGCAGGGGTATTTCTGCAACACCTTGGCCGCCAGTTTGTAGCCGATGCCCGGGACGCCGGGGATGTTGTCCACCTTGTCCCCGGAAATGGCCAGCATGTCGGCGATCTGTTCTGGTTGCACGCCCCAGTGGCGGCGCACGCCGTGACGGTCGAGCATGGTGCCGCGGGCGAAGTCCCACCACACATCCTGTTCTCCAATCACCAGTTGGGTGAGATCCTTGTCGGCGCTGATCACGGTGATGGCGAAACCCTGGGCACGCAGGCGCGACGCCAGGGTGCCGATGAGATCATCCGCCTCATAGCGGTCACTGCCGTATTCCGGAATGCCGGTGGCGCGGCAGAATTCCCGGCACAGGGCAAACTGCTGTTTCAGTTCCTCCGGCGCCGGTTCGCGGTTGGCCTTGTAGGCCGGGTATAGCTCCTTGCGGTAGGAATTGGTTTGCGAGGCGTCGAAGGCGCAGGCCAGATGCCGGGGTTGTGTCTGTCGTGCCAACTGGTGCAGGAATTCGCAGAAACCGAACACGGCGTTACGGGGATTGCCGTCCTGGTCGGTGAAGCGCTCGCCGTCATAAACGTGCCAGGCGCGAAAGATGTAGATGCTGGCGTCGATGAGGTAGGCACGGGCTTGGGTCATGGGCGGATTCTACAGGATTTTGTGCCATCAGCGCATACTCCTGTAGGAGCGAGCCCTGCTCGCGACAAGGTTGGTCGCCTGCGGGGCAGGCTCCTACAGGGGGGGCAGTAGGGATCAGGGGTTTCTGAGTTGGGACAGCAGCGCCGGGCTGTCCCATTCTTCTTCGCCAAGCCAGGATTTGAGTATCTCGCCGTCTTCACCATAGAGCACGCTGCTGGGGACAGCCTGCACGCCCATGGAGCCGAAGAAGCCGTTGAGCTTGATGAAGTTGCCGTCGAAGCCATAGTCACCGAGGAAGTCCTGGATTTCGGCAATGCTTTCATCGGACGCGAACAGGAACAGATAGCCCTCATCCGCGAGGGCATCCGCGGCGCGGAGGATGGAGGGAATCTCCCGGATGCAGGGGGCACACCAAGTGGCCCAGTAGTTCAGAAATACCCGCTGGCCGGCGAAGTCGGCGATTTCCAGGGGCTTGCCGTCAAGATCGAGAAAGGTGGCATCCGCCGCATTGCGTGCGGCTTCCACATTGTTGACGCTGATGCGGAGCGCGGCAGCACCATCCGGCGCGCCAGGTTCGCCACCACAGGCACTGAGCCAGAGAACAGCAAAGGCCAGTATTATTCTCATCTTGGGACTCCTGGTTTGGGCATCAAGGGCCGTAGGTGGCTGCTGCATGCTCGCCACTGATGAAATCCTAGGGACCGAGCAGAGCCAAGTCAAATTTCCCTTCCATTATGGCAACCCAAGCACTGGTGAAATTTTCCGGCCAGCTCAGAAAATATTGAAGTTATCGGCATCCAGATGGGCTGGAAAGTCGCCACGATACTGACGCAGCTTTTCCATTGCCAGGGTGGTGCTGAAATTCCCCACGCCTTCTCCGGCTTGCAGTATTTCACGGCCACTGAAATCCACCACTGCGCTATGGCCCTGGTAATCGACGCCGCGTCCATCCTGGCCGATACGGTTGACGCCGGCCACATAGCTCAGGTTTTCGATGGCCCTGGCCTGGAGCAGGGTACGCCAGTGCTGATTGCGGGCACTGGGCCAGTTGGCCACGAACAGCAGCAGATCGTAAGGATCGGCTGCGGTGTGGCGGCACCACACCGGGAAGCGCAGGTCGTAGCATACCAGGGGCAGGATGCGCCAGCCGCGCCAAGTGACCAGCAGCTTGGTTTCGCCGGCACTGTAGCGCTCATGCTCCCCCATCATCCGGAACAAGTGACGCTTGTCGTAGTGATGCACGCCCTGTTCCGGGGTGACGAACAGCAGGCGGTTGAAGTAGCGGCCATCCACTTCGGCGGCGATGCTGCCGGTAATGGCCGCGCCGGTTTCCGACGCCAGTTTCAGCATCCAGTCCAGGGTCTCGCCTGGATGTGGCTCGGCGGCTTCACGGGGATCGGCGATGAAGGCGCTGGTGAACATTTCCGGCAGCAGGATCAGATCGGTGGCGCGGGGAATGGCAAGGATTTCCGCCTCCAACTGCTCGCGGTTGGCCTCGGGGTTGCGCCACTGCAGGTTGGTCTGGATAAGCGTAAGGGTCAAATCCTGCATATCTCTCCTGTCCCCCTGTAGGAGCGGGCCCTGCCCGCGACTTTGCCGGCGCTGGGCCCATAGTGGTGGACATGGCCCCGCTGGAACCGGAGCCTGGTCGCGGGCAGGGCCCGCTCCTACAGTTTAACGGCCCGGCGCCTCATGATGCCGGGGATATCTCAACTCCACAGTGCTTCGGCGTGGTGGGCAATGTGGTCGGCGATATAGGTGGCGATGAAAAAGTAGCTGTGATCATAGTCGGCATGCAGGCGCAGGGTCAGCGGATGCTTGGCTGCCTGGCAGGCCTGCTGCAACAGTTCGGGCTTCAACTGCTCGGCCAGGAAGTTGTCGTCCTGCCCCTGGTCCACCAGGATGTGCAGTTTCTCCTGGGCCTTGGCCACCAGGGCACAGGCGTCGTACTGCTCCCAGTCCGCCTTGTTGGCGCCGATGTAGTTGCCCAGGGCCTTGTGACCCCAGGGGCAGTTGATCGGCGAGCAGATGGGGGAGAAGGCAGACACCGCCTTGTACACGCCAGGGTTCTTGAGGGCGATGGTGAGGGCACCGTGGCCGCCCATGGAATGACCCATGATGGAACAGTTGTTCACATCCAACGGCAGGTCGCTGTTTTTCAGTACTTGCGGCAGTTCCTGGGTGACATAGTCATACATGTGGTAGTGCTTGCTCCAGGGTGCCTGGGTGGCGTTGACATAGAAGCCGGCGCCGAGACCGAAGTCGTAGGCCTTGTTTTCGTCATCGGGCACATCCTCGCCGCGGGGGCTGGTGTCCGGACAGACGATGGCGACGCCATGCTCGGCGGCATATTGCTGTGCGCCGGCTTTCTGCACGAAGTTGTCATCAGTGCAGGTCAGGCCCGACAGCCAGTAGATCACCGGGACCTTGCCGTGGGCGGCCTGGGGAGGCAGGTAGACGGAAAAGATCATGTCGCAGCTCAGGGTGCTGGACTTGTGCTTGAACTTGATCTGGCGGCCATCGAACATTTTGTTGGCGCTGACTTGTTCCAGGCTCATGTGGTGTTTCCTCTTGGAGTTTGTGTGCATTGAGTGGCTGGGGTGTCGCCGTAAAAACAACAGGGGACCAGGGCAAGCCCTGATCCCCCGGAATTGCAGGCACCAATGGTGCCAGTGATCAGTAGATCACCACGGAGCGGATGCTTTCTCCGGCATGCATCAGATCGAAGGCCTTGTTGATGTCTTCGAGCGGCATGGTGTGGGTGATCAGGTCATCGATGTTGATGCGCTTGTCCATGTACCAGTCGACGATCTTGGGCACATCGGTACGGCCACGGGCGCCACCGAAGGCGGTGCCGTGCCAGGAGCGGCCGGTGACCAACTGGAAGGGGCGGGTGGAGATTTCCTGACCAGCACCGGCGACGCCGATGATGTAGGACTCACCCCAGCCCTTGTGGGTGCATTCCAGAGCCTGGCGCATGACCTTGACGTTGCCGATGCACTCGAAGCTGTAGTCGACGCCACCGGTCATCTGCACGATGTGGTCCACCACGTTTTCCACGTCCTTGGGATTGACGAAGTCGGTCATGCCGAACTTGCGGCCCAGGGCCTCGCGGGCAGGGTTCAGGTCGATGCCGATGATGCGGCTGGCGCCGGCTAGCTTGGCGCCCTGGATGACGTTGAGGCCGATGCCGCCGAGACCGAACACGGCCACGGTGGAACCGAACTCCACCTTGGCCTGGAAGATCACGGCGCCAACGCCAGTGGTGACGCCACAGCCGATGTAGCAGATCTTGTCATAGGGCGCGTCGGAACGGACTTTGGCCAGGGAGATTTCTGGCAGTACGGTGTAGTTGGAGAAAGTGGAGCAACCCATGTAGTGGAGGATGGGCTTGCCGTCGAGGGAGAAGCGGCTGGTGCCGTCCGGCATCATGCCCTTGCCCTGGGTGGCGCGCACCGCCTGGCACAGGTTGGTTTTCGGATGCAGGCAGTATTCGCACTGGCGGCATTCGGCGGTGTAGAGGGGGATCACGGTGTCACCGGGCTTGAGCGACTTGACGCCAGGACCCACTTCCACCACCACGCCAGCGCCCTCGTGTCCCAGAATCACCGGGAATTCACCTTCGGGATCATCACCACTGAGGGTGAAAGCGTCAGTGTGGCAGATACCGGTGGCTTTCAATTCCACCAATACTTCCCCCGCCTTTGGACCCTCCAGGTCGACTTCACAGATTTCGAGTGGTTTCCCCGCGGCAAAGGCCACAGCTGCACGTGTTTTCATTGAGTTCTTCCTTATCGTTGTCAGACCGGTTACTGAAAAAAGAATCTGGAAAGTGAGCCCGTGGTTTTCTTGATATCGGAAAGCGGGTGAGTTGCTGTTCGCACTTTCCGGGGCATGGCGGATTTTCAAACTATGCTATAGTCCCGCGCTTGCCGCTGCACACTTTCGCACCCCCGGACCATGAGCCTTGACGCCCGGTCCTTGAGCCCAGAACTATAGCGGTTTGCGCTTTCGATGTGTAGTCCGACGGGAGAAAAAATGTCCACTGCCCCCACCTGTCTCATCATCGGCGCCGGTCATGCCGCCGCCCAATTGGCTCCCAGCCTGCGGCAGGAGGGCTGGCAGGGTCGTATTCTGGTGATCGGCGCGGAGCCGTGGCTGCCCTACAACCGTCCCCCCCTGTCCAAGACCTTCCTGGCGGGTGAAAAAACCGTGGATGATCTGCTGATCCGGCCGGCGGTGGCCTACGTCAAGGCGGGCGTCGAGTTCTTGCTGGGACGCCGCGCCCTGGGCATCGATCGCGAGCGGCGCCAGGTACATCTGGATGATGGCAGTGCGCAGAGGTATGACAAGCTGGTTCTGGCCACTGGCGCCAGTGTGCGCAGGATCAAGGTGCCAGGTGCCGGCCTGGCTGGGATCTGTTATCTGCGCAACATCGCCGATGTCGAAAACATCAGGCGCCACGTTGAGCCAGGCAAGCGGGCCGTCATTGTCGGTGGTGGCTACATCGGCCTGGAGGCGGCGGCGATGTTGCGGCAGTTGGGCATGAATGTGCGTGTGCTGGAGGTGGCTGATCGTGTCCTGAGCCGGGTCACCGCCCCCGAGGTCTCGGCCTTCTATGCCCGAGTGCATCGGGAAGAGGGGGTGGAAATTCTCACTGGCCTGCAGGTATCGGCCTTTGAGGGGCGCGACCGGGTGAGGACCGTGATCACCACGGATGAAAAAAGTATTTCCACCGACCTGGTATTGGTGGGGATCGGCGTCGAGCCCGAAGTGGCGCTGGCCCGCGACGCGGGACTTGATCTCGACAATGGCATCGCGGTGGATGCCCACTGCCTTACCAATGACCCCGATATCGCGGCGGTGGGGGATTGCACTTCCTTTGAAAGCGCGCTGTATGGTCGCCGTATCCGGCTGGAGTCGGTGCAGAACGCGGTGGAGCAGGCCAAGGTGGCGGCCGCGGCTTTATGCGGCAAGCCGAAAGAGTATAATGCCCTGCCCTGGTTCTGGTCCGACCAATATGATCTGAAATTGCAGATTGCCGGCTTGTCCCAGGGCTATGAGCAATTAGTGATGCGGGGAGATCCCGCCGAAGGCCGGCGCTTTGCCGCCTTCTATTTGAAGCAGGGAGAAGTGATTGCCGTGGATGCGGTCAATCGTCCCCAGGATTTCATGTTCGGCAAGCGGCTCATCGGCGAGCGCCGCCAGGTGGACATCCCCCGCCTTGCCGACCAGAAGGTCCCGATCAAGGACCTCCTGTAGGGAAAATTATTGTATTCGGATTGATATCAGCCTTGGAGACAAACATGCCTTTAGTGAAGTACATCAGCCATGACGGCGCCATCAACGAAGTGGAAGTGGCCGTGGGCACTTCCGTGATGCAGGCCGCCGTGGACAACATGCTCGACGGCATCGTCGGCGAATGTGGAGGCTCGTGCAGTTGTGCCACTTGTCACTGTTACGTGGATGAGCAATGGGTGGACAAGATTGCGCCCGCCGACGAAATGGAAAAAGACATGCTGGAATGTGTGCTGGAGCCCCGCCCCAACAGCCGCCTGAGCTGCCAGATCAAGGTGAGCGACGCCCTCGATGGGCTGGTGGTGCATCTGCCTGAATCGCAGTTTTGACCGGGAGAGCCAAGAATTGCCCGTGAAAAATGGGGCCCGGCGCACAAAAATGCACAACAAAAGCAAAAAAATGCCCCGCCATGGAACTTTTTTCGCCTAGCGATATCCAAATGACCGTATGCAGGGTAACCCCTGACGAGCAGTAGCCCTGCATACTCCCCTTGATTGAATCTTGAGCCCGGCACCCGCCGGGCTTTTTTTTGGTTCGGCTCGAAGGGGTGGTGCAAATTTTGGGCACCTCCTTTGCTGGCTTGGCGAACGCCAATAATTTGTTATAGTGACGGCAACGTCCGGATCAATGCATTCAAGGAAACAGCTTTGAATCTGATCGAAACGCTGTTTGCGCCGAAAACACTTTTCACCAGTCTGGCCCAGGCTGATGGCCGGGAAGCTGCGCGAATTGCCCGCCTGGCTTTTCTGTTGTTGCCCTTGCCGGCAGTCTTTGCTTTTATCGGTACCAACACCTTCGGTTGGCGGCTCGGCGCTGATACGCCGCTCATGTTCGGCACAGCCGCGACCTTGGTCATCAGTCTCAGCTATTTCTCTGCCATCTGCTTCGGTTTCTTTTCCACGGTCTTCCTGTCGGTCTGGATGGCGGAGACCTATGGCGCACGCACTGATTTGCGCATGCATATGGCGCTCTATGTGGTGGTATCCGCGCCTTTGGCCCTGGGTAGTGTGGCCCATCTTTTTCCTCATGTATTTTTCAATGTCCTGGTGCTGATTCCCGCCATCATCTGGTCGATGACACTGCTCTACAATGGCTTGCCCCAGGTACTGGGCATTCCACCGGAACGCGGCATGCTGATGGCCTCGTCCCTGGTGGGTTGGCTGCTGGTGGCGGCGGTAAGTCTGTTGGGCATCACCGCCATGCTGTGGACCCAGGGCATCGGGGCCGGGGTCAGGATTTGATGACGTCATGGAGACCGCGTGAATAAGCCGGATTACTTTCAGGACCGGATCGTTGCGGAACTGGTGCGCTTTTCCCTGTTATGGGCCTTGCTGGGCATGGCGGTCGGTGTCTATATTGCCGCGGAACTGGTGTGGCCAGCGCTGGATTTTGGGCAACCATGGCTGTCCTTTGGCCGGCTCAGGCCTCTGCACACTAATGGCGTGATATTTGGATTTGGGGTTTCCGCCCTGATGGCCACCGCCTTCTACAGTGTGCAGCGCACCTGT
Source organism: Gammaproteobacteria bacterium (assembly GCA_050485205.1). Taxonomy (GTDB): domain Bacteria; phylum Pseudomonadota; class Gammaproteobacteria; order Pseudomonadales; family Pseudohongiellaceae; genus JAVVEZ01. Next base: position 54 of record JBJHAY010000126.1, on the reverse strand, counting down.
CATGTACCCCTGGCACTGCCGCGTCTGGCCTGGTTTTGCTGTTACGGCTGGCAG
>JBJHAY010000125.1:0-9199 GCA_050485205.1 Gammaproteobacteria bacterium | reverse complement strand
GCGATACGAATCAGAACCGGGGAAACCGGCGATGATGCTATCTAGCGCGCCAATTCAATAAGCATTAGAAGGAGGATACGATGGACAACAACCTAAATCATATTTTCGAACTGCAGTACGCCATGGATACGTTTTATTTCCTGGTGTGCGGCGCGCTTGTCATGTGGATGGCGGCAGGTTTTGCCATGCTTGAAGCCGGCCTGGTGCGATCAAAGAATACTACTGAAATTCTGACCAAGAACGTCGCGTTGTTCGCGATTGCCTGCACTATGTATCTTGTCTGCGGTTATCACCTCATGTACGACGGCGGACTATTCCTCAGTGGAGTCACCACCGTGGCCGACATGGATGATGCCGCCATTGCAGCCGTTCTCGAGGCCTCTAACGAAGCAGGCTTTGCTGACATGGCTGAATACGCGCCAGCCGCTGACTTTTATTTCCAGGTGGTATTCGTGGCAACGGCCATGTCCATCGTCTCTGGAGCCGTGGCGGAGCGCATGAAGCTGTTTGCATTCCTACTGTTTGCCGTGGTCATGACAGGCTTTATCTACCCAATCGAGGGCGGTTGGACTTGGGGTGAGAAAGCCGTTCCTCTGATTGGCGAACTCAACTATAGCGACTACGCTGGTTCAGGCATTGTCCATATGGCGGGAGCAGCCGCAGCCTTGGCTGGCGTGATTCTGCTTGGGCCACGCAAGGGTAAATATGGCGCCAATGGCCAGGTCAATCCCATCCCGGGCGCAAACCTGCCACTTGCGACACTTGGCACTTTCATTCTCTGGATGGGGTGGTTCGGCTTCAATGGCGGATCGACTCTGAAGCTTGGTGGTATTGGCGTCGCCAACGAAGTTGCCAATGTGTTCCTGAACACCAACGCCGCAGCTGCGGGAGGCCTGATCGCTGCATTGCTGGTAGCACGCATGATGTTTGGCAAGGCCGACCTTACTATGACACTCAACGGCGCGCTGGCCGGCCTCGTGGCCATTACAGCCGAGCCGGCAACTCCCAGCCCATTATTGGCCACCATCATTGGCGCCGTGGGTGGCGCCGTAGTGGTATTCAGTATTGTGTTGATGGACAAATTGAGAATCGATGACCCTGTTGGCGCAATCTCGGTACATGGCGTGGTTGGCCTTTGGGGTATCTTCGCGGTTCTGCTGTCGAATGACGATGCCTCGTTCGGTGGCCAGTTGGTCGGTGCCCTGGTAATCTTCTTCTGGGTGTTCACAACCAGCCTTCTTGTCTGGTTCGTGATCAAACTCATCATGGGGATCAGAGTTTCCGACGAAGAAGAGTATGAAGGTGTGGACCTTTCCGAATGCGGTATGGAAGCTTACCCTGAATTCGTAAGCGCCAAGTAACATTCGATCTGAAAAAACGCCACATATGTGGCGTTTTTTTTGCTCTGAATTTGGCAGTAAAACTGCTTCGTCCGGATATTGGCGACCCCACTCAGCCTCATTGTGTGTTCAAGACTTGCCAATCAGTACTACTGCTCTCAGTTTTTGCCTCCCAAAACTGCTCATTTTGTCGAAATCCTCACGAGCTATCGGTACATACTGACAATCTATACATATCTCCGTGCTGTCGCTGGGGTCCGGGTCATGCACATAGATACATTGCTCATCAAACCCAGTGATGGCCACCCAATGAGGAGATTTCTTGCCGTCCATGCGGTAGGTGCTGATCAGCATCAGTACTGCCATGCCCTGATTGAAGCGCTGCTCTAATTGCTTTTGCCCAATCTCGCGACGATGAATGCGGACTCCCTGGCGTCGAGCTCGGACATGAAACTGTTCATCCACCACTTTAATGACTGACTTCTTATGCTCACTACGCACACCTTCGAGAAACAGTGGAGTTTTTTGATTCAGGTAAACTTCGCTGACAAACCCCCTTGCCTGCGCGGCAAGCGCCAAGCCCAAGGGGTGGCACCCACCAAGCCCCGAAGTCATGAAAATAGTGGTGGCCTCACGCCAGATATCCAGTTCCAGAAGTTGACTGGGCTTTACCGACTTGTCCAAACTGGCCATGGCCATCAGCAATGAGGCAGGGCCACAAGTAAAATCAGTTGTTTGCTGATACCAGGGAGTTGTTCTGGACAGCAAATTCACGGGGATATAGCGGATGCGCTTTTGCATGCGCAGCGCATTCTGATGGTCTTCGTAGTAATCCTGATAACTGCCGAAGGCCTGATACCCCATTTGCCGATAAAGCTGGATGGCGGCCACATTGCTTTGCGCCACTTCCAGGCGCATGTACAAGCGCCCCCGATCCGAGGCCGACTCTTCAGCTGCCTGTAGCAGGAGACGTCCGATTCCCATTCCCCTGGTCCGACTGCTGACAGCAATTGAATAGAGACGTGCCAGACGTGTGCCTCGGTGCAAAAGTACAAGACAATACGCCACCACGATGTTTTCGACCTCGGCCACCAAAAATATCCGGTTAGTGGCCTCGATCCAATGTTTGATCCTGCGGGAGCTCAAGCGATCATTGTCGAAAGTGTCATTTTCAAGCTCTATTACCGCGGCAAGATCAGCCTCGGCAACAGGCCTTACCCGGCATGACGGTGTTTTCTCGGACTTTCCTGGGGTGGGATGCTGATCTCCCCCTTGAATATTCCTGACGGACATGGCTGGCTGGGACCCTGAAGGATGAGGCTGGTAGAATATCATACCCCTGGATGCTGGGATTGGTTGAGCATGACTGTATTTTTGATGACAATACCCCATCAGCCTTGCCATTATTGGGGCTGTAAGCTTTGCGCGGTCCTTTCAACCTGTTGAAATTCACTATATGACCAAAGTTTTGATTGTCGTAGACACACTTGATGACTGGGAACCGTACCACCCCAGTGAACAGGTCATAACGTTTGAGCAATACCTGGGGCTGAAGACCACGGCGGATCAGAAACTCAGGGTAATAAATCTCTGCAAGGAATACGGTTACCTCAGAGAAGGTTACTACTGCTCGTTACTGGCAGAAGCCAGGGGCCATCATGTCATCCCCTCCGTCAAGCTGCTGACCGACGTCAGCTCTCCCCTGCTTTACCAACTCAATCTCAACGAGGTTTTTGCAGCGCTCAACAGGCTGTTCAAGAAGCAGGCTATACCAGGCGAGATCACCATCAAGTCATATTTCGGCGAGGTGTCGGAAGAATCACTAAAACCATTGGCACGATTTCTTTTTGAGCGCTTTCCATGCCCAGTGCTTGAAGTGTCATTGCGCAAAAGCGGCCAAAACTGGGAAATTTCAGATTTGCGCCTGGTCAATCATACCGCGCTCTCCGACCCGGAGCAGGATGCGTTCTCCGAAGCCCTGGATAATTTCACCCGCGATGTCTGGCGACCCAAGAAAGCGCGCAAGTCTTTACGCTACGACCTGGCCATTTTGGCGAACCCTGAAGAGAAAATGCCTCCCAGCAATCCCGCCGCGCTCAAAAAATTTGTTCATGCCGGGAAAAATCTTGGCGTCAATGTCGACATCATCAGTCCATCTGACTTGATGAAACTGCCGCATTATGACGCCTTGTTCATCAGGGAAACCACCAGCCTGGAACATCATACTTATCGCTTTGCACTGAAAGCTGAATCGGCTGGCTTGGTGGTGATTGACGATCCTACTTCCATCCTCCGCTGCACTAACAAAATCTATCTTGCCAATTTGTTTGACGCCCACAATGTTCCAACACCGAAGACATTGATCATTCAGCGAGACAGACCTGAGCAACTTGAACATGCCATCGCCACCCTGGGACTACCCATGGTCATTAAAATTCCAAACGGCTCATTTTCACGCGGCGTGGTAAAGGTCAACAACCATGAGGAGTTACAGGAAAAAGTGAAGCCGCTGTTTGAGGAATCGAGCCTTCTGCTGGCTCAAGAGTTTCTCTATACCGATTTCGACTGGCGCATCGGCATTCTTAACAACAAGCCACTGTATGCCTGCCGTTATTTCATGGTCAAGAATCATTGGCAGATCTATCGTCACAACAACGACGATGGCAAGGCAGCCAGCGGCGGCTTCGAAACGCTGCCAACTTTCGAGGTGCCACGCAGCATCTTGCAGGCGGCTCTTAAGGCAACCAAACCCATTGGTGATGGCTTCTATGGGGTCGATATCAAGGAAGCCGGAGGCAAAGGTTATGTAATTGAAGTCAACGACAATCCCAGCATCGAAACCGCGGTGGAAGATCGCTATCTGGGTAATGAACTGTACAGTCTTATCATGCAAGAGTTCGTAAGACGAATAGAGGAACGCTGACTTCGATAACTCTCACCTCCTAGCCCGGTAGCCAGTTACACGCAGACTGGCGACCCTATCCGGTTTAGACTACACTGCCCGACTTTGTAATATTCCAGGAACATTTCAAATGAACATTGCGCCAAACCACGTTGTTCAATTCCACTACTCTGTGAAAGATGAAAGTGGTGAGCTGCTTGAGAGCTCCCACGGCCATAAACCCCTGGCCTTTCTTCACGGTCATGGCGGCTTGCTTCCCGCACTGGAGCGGGCCATGTTGGGAAAAGCCACTGGCGATGAATTCAGCGTGACCCTGACTCCGGATGAAGCCTATGGCGAGATCAAGGAAGGCATGGTGCAGCGTGTCCCCCTCAAGCACCTGCAGGGAGGCAAAAATTGGAAGCCCGGCATGATTGCAATGCTGCAAACCGGACATGGCTCGCAACTGGTGACAATTCGCAGCGTTGGAAAGTTCATGGCAGAGGTCGACCTGAATCACCCCCAGGCTGGCAAGACCTTGAATTTCGAAGTGAAGGTCATCTCTGTCAGGGAAGCATCGGAAGAAGAGTTGTCCCACGGCCATGCTCATGGTCCAGGTGGACATCACCATTGATGCCCTATCAGGTTTCCTCTGTCTGCAATTCAGGGATGCGGTGGCTGATGGGCTGATCCGGCGCGGGACATGAGCCACCCACGGAAGCAGCCAACTCCAAGGCAACCGCAACTCGTTCGCTTGGCCCAGTGGGAATATCGTCCATGGCTTCAACCTTGTCGAGCAGGGCCTGCAGGCCTTTCTGGTTAGCAATCTGTATTGCCAAACCTGGCCTGGCATTTATTTCCAAAATCAATGGACCCATGACTTTGTCGAGCACAATGTCCACCCCCATGTAGCCAAGCCCGGTCAATTCATAACACCTGGCTCCCAGTTCCAACAACATGGGCCAGTCAGGAATTTGCAATCCCACCAGGGGAACCCCAAAGTCAGGGTGCTCGGACACCGTGCGATTCAACCAAACGCCATTGCCAGTAATACCAGTGGCGATATTGACTCCGACACCCACGGCACCTTGATGGAGGTTGGCCTTGCCATCGGAATTACGGGTGGGCAACCTGATCATGGCCATTACCGGGATCCCTTTGAACACCAGCACCCGGATGTCCGGGACGCCGCGGTAACTTACCGGCTCCAGTATGGCATCCACACGCACTCGGTACTCAATCATGGCATCATCGGGAATACCACCCAAACTGTAAACGCCACTGAGGATATTGGAAGCATGGAACTTGATGTCCTCCAATGTCAGCGCCCTGCCATCAGGTTTCACGAACAAGTCCTTGCGGCGCCCATCAATCACCAGTACGCCCTCCCCACCACTGCCATGGGCTGGCTTCATGACAAAGCGAGGGTGAGCCGTCAACAATGCTTCCAATTTTTTCAAATCGTTGGGAGTGGACACCGTGCCATAGAGCTTGGGGACTGCAATGCCGGCCGCCAGCGCCAATTTCTTGGTCTTCAGCTTGTCATCCACCAGCGGATAGGCATGGCGTGGATTGTAGGTCATGATGTAGCGATTATTGCGCGCGTTAAGCCCAAGTACGCCCTGCTTTCTAAGCCGCAACCAAGTCAGCAGCATCTAGGCACCACTCCCCTTGGACAGGTCCCTAAAGCGCAGCACTTCGCTGACGCGGTAGCCGGTGTAGGAGCCAAACATCAGACAAACCGCCAGTATGATGAGTAGAAGCTCGGGAAAATTCGACATCAAGTGCATCAGGCGCGGGTCATTCATCACGAAATAGCCAGCAATCGCCACCACCAGGCTACCAACGGTTTCCTTCATGGTTTCAGCTGCCCCTCGCTCTTCCCAGACAATGGACATGCGCTCGATGGTCATGGTCAGGATCACCATTGGGAAAAGTGCTATCGACATGCCCTGCAGGAACCCAAGTCGTGCACTCAACAGACTCATGACCAACATCAAACCAATCACTACGATAAGCATGGCCCCAAGTCGAGGCACCAGCAGCAGGCGCAAATGCGCCAATGCAATCCGCACCAGGAAGCCGGTGAAGAGAATAGAAAGGAATAAGATGATGCCCCACCCCAAGCGGGTTTCCCTGAATGCCAGGGCAATCAGGATGGGCGTGAAGGTCCCGAACGTTGGAATTCCTACCATCACCCGCATGAAAGACATGACCAAGGCACCCAGCGGGATCATCAGCAGAACCCTGTATACCTCCTGGGTAGGAATCGGCAGACTGTACAAAGTAAAGTTCATCAGGCCAGTGGCAAGCTTGCTTTCCACCTGCCGGGCCAGTTCAACCTGAGAAATGCCAGTGCGAATGGTGGCAAAGTTCACGTTCAGGTTACGCACTCCCTCGGCTTCCACGATCTCCCTGATGCCCTTGACCCAAGGAAAGAAATTTTCTGGATATCCCATTTCTCCTGTCTGCGGATTGAAACCACGCCAGCGCTGACCGTTGTTGACTTCTATCCAAGTCAGCAAACCCTGGCTGGTCACTTCCGGCCGCAGGGAAATCCCATAGACCACCCTGGACGGTATCCTTGCCCCCGCCAGGATCTCGGTCACCAAAGGCACCCATTCGCTGCTAGGGCGTGCCGTGCGGATCACTTTGACGTTTTCATCACTGTCGTCGGTCAATAGTGTCAGCAGGCGATTGGCGAAAGTAAAAATATCTGCGGACTCAGCACGCGCCCGCGCCAACACCGCCTCAATGGCCGATGCCAGGGGTTCCGGGTAATCCGGCACCTGGGGAAATAGTGGAGGGGGGTCGTTCTGTCTGATCAGATCAGCGTCGGCAAGGTTTTCAGGGTATACCTGTATGCGGTAAAACAACGCCTGCTCTCCTTGAGAGCGCCGCAAGGTCCACACAGCTTCCCGGTAATCCTGGCTGTTGACCACGCTCAGTCCAAACCCCCTGGAAACGAAGTTTTCGTCTATCACGGTAAAGCCAGGAGGATTTTGGGGAAGGATGAAATTGACCTTGGCCGGACCGTTGCGGCCCACAAAGTCCACTCTTGCCTCCACTGTCCAGACCTCTGATTCCATTCCGGGCAAGAGCGGCATGTGAAGATATTCCACTTTCATGTACACAACGAAAGCGGACAATGCACAAAAGAACAGTACCAGTATCGAAACAGGCGAAAACAGACGTAAATTTGAAGGGGGCATTGGTAATCGTCGTCAAAACGCCTTGTTCGCTATGAGCAGCGGGAATTATGAAGGAATGTCTGGCTTGAATCTATCAAGACCTTGTTTTGGAGAAAGTCCCTGCCCAGCAAGACCGGGTAATTGAACCCGCTTCGGTCCGCCAGGGTAAAGACTCCGGTGTGGCGTTCGCCTGCCATACAGAAGTCCAACTTTACCGCCAAACGGCTATCCACCGCAGTGGTATTGCGTAATTTAATATTAACTTCACGCACAATCGGACTCTCGAAGGTCACGGTTTCACTTTTGGCATCATTATGTCTCAGCCTCAAGGTGAACCTGGCCATGTCGACGCCATCACGCTCGAAACGCTCAATATTCTCAGCATGGATGGCATTGGACTTGGCACCGGAATCGAGCTTTGCCCGAATCCTGTGATCAAGCGGCATAAGACGAATATATTCCAGCCACCCTCTGATTACTCTGTCTCCAAGCTCGTCAGAGGCCTGGGCGGCGTATGCCGGCGCAAGCAGTAACAGACTCAAGCCAAGTGTCCTAGCAGTTCTGGCGCAATCTCGTAAGTAGTTCATCGTCAGTTCTCCCTATTCCACGAAGAAACTCCCTGTCTTCATACTATTCAGGCTTTTTCGCCATCATACCTTAACCCATGCTGCATATTAAGTTGGGCTCTACATGTGATAGGATATTTCTACCTGTCAAACTACTTACTTCAAGTATAAATTATCACGGCAAGATATCCACAATTCTTATACTCTTTTCCTGCCAGACCGGTATCATAGATGCTTGATTTCCTTGCCGACAGCAGTATTGGCGGTACCAACTCGGAGGAGCATCATGAAGCCCTTTTGGATTTCACCCGCTATTTCAGTCTTCATCGTGTTTTGGGGGTTGACGCCCCCATCATGGGCACAGGCCCAGAGTCAATTCAACCTGGCGGAATTGCAGTCAGGCCAGATATTACTCAATCTCAGCGCAACCGAGAGCATCCAGGTGCCTCAGGACACGCTGCAAGCCACCTTGGAGTATAGTGCTCAAGGAGCCGACAGAACCGCCATTCAAGCCGAGGTCAATAGCGCCATACGCGAAGCCCTGCAGGTGCTGGAAAACAGCAATGGCATCAAGTTTTCCACCCTGCAGTACTATGTCTACGCTCTCAACCCAGGCCGCGGCCAAGGTTCCCAGGTTTGGCGAGCTCAGCAAGGCCTGCGCCTGGAAAGTACAGATTCCGTGGCTGTACTCGATCTTGTCGGGGCCTTGCAAGGCGACGGCCTGCATGTTACCAGCCTAAGCTACAAACTTTCCGACCAAGCTTACGAACAGGCCAGCCAGAGTCTGATGCAAGCAGCACTTTCACGACTCCAAGTCAGCGCCCAGGAAACAGCAAACCAGCTAGGCAAAGGCCAGTCTGCCCTGATTGAAGTATCGCTAGATGGCAATCGGGGTGGTGGCGGATATCCGATGATGCGGGCAATGGCCATGGAAGCTGACTCAATGCAGACCCCATCTGCCTCACCTGGCGAAACTACCGTCAGCGTAACGGTAACCGCCAAAGCCCTGCTGGCCCCCTGATCTAGGAAATATCCGCCACTCAGCAATTTACCATCGTTACGAACCTGGAGGCCTTATCGTTTACTTGTCTGAAAAATAATGAGGAACCATGCCCATGAAAAGACGTTTCATTTGCATGCTGACCCTGCCATTGATACTACCGGTGCAGGCTGGCGCCCAGAGCAACTTCGACGCATGGTCTGGTGGGGTGGGCTCGGATG
>JBJHAY010000124.1:0-9231 GCA_050485205.1 Gammaproteobacteria bacterium | reverse complement strand
CAAGGTTCCGGACAGGGCCGACTTTTACAGCAAGGCTTTCATGCGCACACAGCGCTCGTCTTCCTGATGCATGACCAGGAAAGCCTTGACCACCACTGGATCGAGGCCGCGGAAGTCCTCATTGGCCTGGACCAGGCGCGCAACGCTGGCGGGGGTGCAGAGGGCTGGGCGCAGGTTGATGAAGGCGCCCAGGTAGCGTTGCTCCACCTCACCATCGAGAATGGGGATGGCCGCCAGGATGCGCTCCTGGAATGGCGCCAACAAGGCTGATTGTTCCGATGGAAACAGACTGGGCGTTACCAGCCGCATGCTGGCCAGCTTGAGACTGTCCGGGGCCTCTATCAACTGCTCCAGCCAAGACCGCTTAACCCCCTCAAGCGGGCGGATGGCCTCGGCCACCATGGCCATGTTCTGGCCTTGATCGCCGCGGTCCCGTTCCCGTTCCTCGGCCAACAGCGCTTCATGGCCGGGGTGAAGGTGGCGGCTCAACTGAATGATGAGGCTCCAGCGCTTGTCCTGGTCGATGGGCAGGCCGTCAAGACTCGCCTCTCCCTGCAGCAAGGCGCTCAGATAATCCAGGGCCTCGGCGCCATGGGCCTGGCTGCTGAAGTTGTCGAACCAGAGGCGCTGGGCCTCACTGCCAGGTTCGCCAGCCAACAGTTGACGCCACATGAAGTCTTCTATGGCCTGCACCTTGTCGGCGCCCCTGTCCATGCGCCGCAGCAGGGCGCTGGCGCTGGACAACTGGTTGCCGACATGACGCAACACATTGATGTCGGCTTCCTCGCCCAGGCTGGCCAGCACGAAGTCCACGAAGTTGGTCAGTGGCATCTCTGCCGCTTCCACGCTTTCCCACAGGGCCTGCCAAAGCATGATGCGGGTGGTGGCACTGGGGAATTGGTTGATGCGGGTTTCCAGGGTAGCGCGGGAGCGGGCGTCGAGGCTGATCTTGACATAGGCCCAGTCGTCCTCGTTGGGCAGGATCAGATCCGGGCAGGGGGCGCCCACTGCCTCTGGTATGGGAGTGCTGTCACCGCTGTAGGTGACGGCAATGGCTTGGTCCAGGCGCATGCCTTGGTCGCCGTAGCGGTACAAGCCCACCTGGGTGCGCTGGGTGCGAAGTACCTTGTCGGCCTGGGGCAGGTCTGGCATCAATTGCAGGAGCCGCAGTTCACTGATGCGGTCTTCGCTGCAAACCAGGTCGGCGCGCAGGGTATTGACGCCGGACTGGGTCAGCCATTCCAGCCGCCACTGCTCCAGGTCCATGCCTGATGCCTCTGAAAGGGCTGTGACGAAGTCGTCCAGGGTGGTGTTGCCATAGGCATGGGTCATCAGATATTCACTGACGCCACGGCGGAAGTTCTCCTCTCCGATCAGGAACGGCAACTGCTTCAGCACCGAGCCACCCTTGCCGTAGGTGATGGCGTCGAAGTTGCTGAAGGCCTCGCTGGTGGAGGCCACCGGCAGGTCGATGGGATGGGTGGTGGCCAGTTGATCGGCGCGATAGGCGCCCAGCTTGTTGCCCAGGTAATAGGTATCCCAGACATTGTCGAAGTCGGTGGCAAATTCCAGTGCCAGGTTGGCCATGTAGGTGGCGAAACTCTCGTTGAGCCAGAGGCCGTTCCACCAGTCCATGGTGACCAGGTTGCCGAACCACATATGAGCCATTTCGTGGGCGATGACACTGGCCAGGCTCCGGCGCAGAGCCTCGCTCATGGCGCCTCGTGGCACATAGCGTTCATTGAAGGTGACCGCGCCCACGTTTTCCATGGCGCCGGCATTGAATTCCGGCACGATCACCTGATCGTACTTGCCGAAGGGGTAGGGGACCTAGAAGTAATCCTGAAAAAAGGCGAAACTGCGGCGGGTGGGTTCGAACCACAGCTCGGGTTCCACATACTGGGCCAGGGAGTTGCGTACGAACAGCCGCAGGGGGATGCCATCGGCATCGTCTTCCCATGAGGTGAAGGGGCCGGCATGCATGCCGTAGATGTAGGAGGAGATCGGCGCGCTTGGCGGGAACCACCAATGTCGCTGGAGGCCCAGGTCATCGACACGGCTTTCCATGGTGTTGGCGATCACCGTCCAGTCGGCGGGGGCGATCACATCCAGGCTAAGCGGCGCCTTCAGATTGGGCTGATCGAAGTGGGGGAACCAGCGATTGGCGGCATAGGGTTCGAAATTGGTGTAGAGATACACCTCGTCATTGGCAGGGTCGGTGAACTTGTGGAGGCCGTCACCATCCCGGGCGTAGGGGCGGCGATAGTCGATCCGCACCTGATTGACACCTTCCACCAAGACCGAGGCGGGCAGGCTGATGAACCAGCGCTGGTAGTCCCAGGGCACGGCTTCGCCGTTGACGCTGACCGCCAGCACCTCGCCACTGTCATAGTCGATGGTGAGAGGCGAGCGATTGCCCGGATTGAGCGTGAACTCAATGGTGACCTGGCCACTGAAGTCGTCGGCCTCGGCAGGCAGACGCAGGGACAGGGTATAGCTGACAGCGCTGATCTGGGCCGCGCGGAAGCGGGCGTAATCCTCGCTCAGGTCCGGACGTGATTCACGAATAACGCCTGGAATCACGGGATCGGAGGTAATCCCTGGGCTTGCTTGCTCCGGCTGGCAGGCGCTCAGCAGGCAAGACAGTGCCAGTAACAATGAGAAAAGCGTGGCCGTGCGCGTCATCATCAGCAAGCCTCGACATGAAATGGGGTCAGTGGTGGCCTGGGGCAAACCCGAGCATAACAAAATGACAGATTTTTGTCCGATGCGTTAAGCTGTTGCACCTGATTCTGTCTCGCAGTGGTGCTGTGCGGCAGGCAGGCGAGAGTCAAACAAGAGATGGCAAGGCGGTGCAACCGCCAAATGCAAGTACTGCACAGGGGATGGCACATGATGACAATGAAGATGATGCCCGGCGTATTGCTGGGATTGATGTTGGCTGCTTGCGGGACTGGGGATGAGGCGGAGCCGCCAGCGTCGGCGCAGACCTGCCAGGATGAGCCTGGCATCAGCTATGTCTGCGGGCCACGCAATGCCGAGGACATCCTGCGCCTGGGCGGCAGTGACTGGCTGCTGGTTACCGGCATGAACGGCGAACTTACCGGGGGAGGGCTCAACGGCCGCCTGCACCTGGTCAATCACCGCACCCGGGAATGGCGCGAGATTTTCCCAGGGCCAGCGCCCCGCACAGCCCACAACCTGCAGATGTTCGGAGGCTGCCCAGGCCCCATCGACAGCACTGACTTTTCCGCCCACGGCATTGCCTTGCTGCAGATGGTGGAAGATGTCTACTACGTCTACATGACCAGCCACGGCGCCCGCGAAGCCATCGAAGTGTTTGAACTGGATGTCAGTGGCGAGCCTGCCATCGCCTGGGTGGGTTGTGTGCCGATGCCAGCCACTTCCTGGACCAACAGTGTCGCGGTGTTGGATGACGGCGGTTTCTACGCCACCCAGTTCATGGACCCAAGCGGCTCTGGTCTTGATGGCGTCAGACGTGGAGAAATCACCGGCCACGTGTTCGAGTGGCATCCCGGCCAGGAAGTGCGGGTGGTGCCAGGAACCGAATTGAGTGGTCCCAATGGCATTGCCGTATCCCTGGATCAACGCTGGCTCTATGTGGCGGCCTTCGGCAGTTTTGAAGTGGTGCGATTCGACATGGCGTCAGTGCCTCCGGAAAAGGAGAGTGTCTTTGTGGGCATCACCCCGGATAACATCCGCTGGGCTGGCCGTAATTTGATTACTGCCGGGGGCAATGTGCGGGCCGATTGCAGTCCTCCAGGCTGCGGTAGCGGGGGTTGGTCAGTGGTGGAAATCACCCCCTTCAACATGAGTGCCAACCGCATTGCCGGCGCTGATGCCTCGGCGGCGTTGCAAGGTGCCAGCTCGGCGTTGATAGTGGACGACGAAATCTGGGTGGGTACCTTCAACGGTGACCGCCTGGCGATTCTGCCCAGGCCCTGAGCTGAAGTATCCAGCGCTGGTGTCTGGAGCAGTGTTTCACAGCACTTACAGACTACTGGCACCAGCCCTGTAGGAGCGCGGCCTGGTCGCGACCAGTGGTTCTAGTTGGCTTGGTGTTGGGCTCGGTGGCCTTACTGTGATGCAAGCTTGGTGGCTTTCCTGTGATTCAAGCTTGATGGCTTTACTGTAATGGAAGATTGGTGGCCTGGTGCCGGGTATTGGGGAGGGGGTGTCAAAAGCGTCGTGAACCCATCCGTGGGGACTCGCCTGCCGCATCCATGCGGCAGAGCGTTTTGCCACCCCCTCCCCAACACCCAACACCTCTTACTTCAGCGCTTTTGCACTGATGGCTGCTGTAGCTTTTGGCTACAGCAAGTCAACCACAAGCCAAAAGTGCTATTGCACGTACTGCCTACCTTCCAACTACAGCAAATCAAAGTCCAACAGCACCGAAGTTTCGGGCCGTTAGCTACAGCAAGTTAAAGTCCAACAGGGCTGAACAGAGCAATCCACTGAATCCAACCACTGAAGCTAGCCACTAAATCTAGCCACTAAATCTAGCCCGCCCCATTTTCCAGCGGCAACAAATGAATCCCGTCCTGCAACAAACACAGACTCAGCAGATCGCCAGTGCCCAACGCAGTGCGGCGAGCATAATGGGCGGGTACCGTCAACAGCAGGGCCTGGGCGCCAGTACCCTCCACTTCCACCGCCACGCTGGTGCTGTCACTGAGGTTCAGCACCTGACGCACCTGCCCTTGCAGCACATTATCTGCAAACTCGGTGGCATCCTGGCCAGGACGGCGCAGGATCACATGGGTGGCGGGAATTACCCAGTTCACCGCATCACCGGGCTGAAATTGCGGGTGGGCTTCGCAGCGCAGACGATGGCCGTGCCAGTCGATCAAGGTTGCGCCGGATTCATGGCCTGTCACTGTGGCCTGGAACAGATTCCACTGATTCAGCAAGCGCGCCGCGGTGGCGTTGACCGGCCTGGAAAACACCTCATGGGGCGTACCCCGTTGCAAGATGCGGCCTTGGTCCAGCAGGCAGACTTCATCCGCCAGCAGGGCAGCCTCGTCGAAGTCATGGGTCACCAGGATGATAGGCAGTGATAATTCCGCCCGCAACGCCGTCAGTTCCTGGTAGAGCGGATGCCGGCTCACTTTGTCGACGGCGGAAAAAGGCTCGTCCAGCAACAGCACGTTCGGATCCCGGGCCAGGGCACGAGCAATGGCCACCCGCTGTTTTTGTCCTCCCGAGAGGGCGCGCGGAAGTCGTTCCTCCACCTGTTCCAGGTGTACCTTGCTCAGTAATTGCCGAGCCCGTTGCTGGCGACTGGCGGCGGGCAGATGCCCCATGGCGGCGGTGAGGTTGCCGAGGGCCGTCATGTGCGGAAACAGCGCGTAATCCTGGAACACCAGGCCGACTCCACGTTGCTGTGGTGGCAGATTGATGCCGCTGGCGGTGTCGAGCCAAGTGTGGCCATTACAACGTACCATGCCGGCGGCGGGATGATGGAGCCCGGCAATGGCCCGCAGCAAGGTTGACTTGCCGCTGCCGGAGGGCCCCACCAGGGCCAGCATACGACCAGCCTCACAGCGCAGTTCCGCATCGAGAGGAATCGGTGCCTGTTGCCGGCACCACAGGTGCAAGCCTTCAGCCATGCTGCCTCCGGCGGCGTCCGAACACCATGTGGATCAAGCCCAACACTACAAAGGACAGCAACAACAAAAAGGCTGACATGGTGCCAGCAGCCTGATTGTCAAAAGCCTGCACCCGGTCATAGATGGCGATTGCCATGGTCTGGGTTTCGCCGGGGATGGCGCCTCCCACCATCAATACCACGCCGAACTCACCGAGGGTATGGGCGAACACCAGCACCAGGCCGGTGAGGATGCCAGGCCAGGCCAGGGGCAGGTCGATCCTGAGCAAGACCTGGTGCCAGTTCATGCCGCTGACGGCCGCGGCTTCCCGCACTTCCGGGGCGATGGCCTCGAAGGCTCGCTGCATCGGTTGAATCGCAAACGGCAGGTTGACCAGAATCGAGGCCACCACCAGGCCCTCGAAGGTGAACACCAGGCCGCGGCCGAACCATTGTTCCATCAGCTCACCAAGCCAGGAACCACCGCCCATGCCCACCAGCAGGTAGTAGCCGATCACCGTGGGTGGCAGCACCAGGGGCAGAGCCAGGGCGGCCTCGGCAAAGCCCTTGCCGCGGAATTCCCGGAAAGCCAGGACCCGGCCCAGGAAGATACCCACCGGCAGCAGCAGCAGGGCGGTGAGTCCGCCCAATTTCAGAGACAGGGTGAGCGCGGTCCAGTCCATGGGTTACGGCTCGGGAATGGCGGGTAGGGTGAAGCCGAACTGCTCGAAAACATGTCTGGCATCATGGCTTTGCAGGTAGTTGTAAAAATCTCTGGCATTCTCCCCCGCTTGTGCCGTGAGAACCATGCGCTGTCGTAGTGGACCATGCCAGGAGTCTGGGAGCAGTAAAAAGCTCCCTTCAGCCTGCACGGCAGATGAAAGGGTCAGTGAATAAGCAAAAATGCCTGCCTGCACAGAGCCGGAAAGAGAGAACTGAGCGGCTTGAGACACATTTTCGCCCAAAACCAGCTTGCCCTGAAGGTCTTGCCATAACCCCAAGTGGCGCAGCGTTTCTTCCGCTGCCCGACCGTAGGGGGCATGCTCAGGATTGGCAATGGCCAGACGCCGCAAGCGTCCATCACGGGCCGCCTTGCCCAAGTCCTCCAAGGTATCGTCAAGTTGAACAGGTGAGTGGTGGGGCACGAAGGCCACCAGCCTGCCAATGGCATACAAGTGTCCCTGATCCTGGGTGGCGCCATCACTTGCCAGTTGCAGGACAAAGGCTTCATCCGCGGACAGGAACAGGTCATAAGGGGCGCCCTGGCGGATCTGACGGTAGAAATTACCCGAAGAGCCGAAGCTCAGCCGTATCCGCTGACCGCTCACTCGTTGGTAGTCGCTGGCAATTTGTTCGAGAGCAAACTTGAGGTCTGAAGCTGCGGCCACGTTGATGGCCACGCCCTGGGCCTTGCTGCTGTATGCCGCTGTCAGGCCGAGACTGCAAGCCACTAGCCAGGCAGTCATGGCGGCAAGGGTTCTAGCATTGGAATAGGAGGTCATGTGGCAGTAACCAGGCGATATAGTTAGCTGAATATAGCGCATGGCCAGCAAGAGGCACAAGTCGCGGACTGGTTGGGATGGTGTGAATATTCGTTTTATGGTGAGTCCGGGGGTGAACGCACGGCTGTTTCCGCGCCAGGGTCTTCGCCAAGCAACAGGCGTCGCACCAGGTGTTGCTGGATATTGTCGCGTACGAATACCGCATAGAAGTTCAGCAAGATGCTGTCCACCACTGGAAGGATGGCGACACGCTTGCGGTCCAGGTCATTCTGGATACCGGCCAGGGGCATCAGGGCCACGCCCTCGCCGGCATTGGCAAAGAAGCGCAACAGGGAAATATCCTCGGTCACCAGCCGTGGCTGAATTCTCAAACCCATGCGGGTTTGCAGCACATCGCGGACAAAGTCGCCTTCGTAGGGATAACTGTAGAGATAGGCGTTCACCAAGTCCCTGCCGGCATGGCCAAGCTTCTTGATCACCTTGGGAGAACCGGCCAGGCATAGCGGCGTGGTGCCTACCTTGATGTAGGCAAACTGTTTGAGGGCCTCTTGGTCCGGGATGCTGGTGGACAGCAGCAGGTCAAGCTCGTGACGCCGCAACAGGGTGGAGAGTTCCTGAAATGAGCCGATGTTCACTTCCATCTGCATGCCGGGGTGTTGGTGGAGGATGTTGTTGAGGCGGTTGAAAAGGAAGTTGCGGGAAAGGCTGCCCACGGCTCCAATGGTCAGACGGGACGGCAGGCCGCTACTGCTGCCCTGGCGCATGACCTGGTTGATGGCCCGGCTGTGGCCGAAAATCACTTCGGCATACTCCAGCAGTTGCTTGCCAGTGGGGGTCAGCAGCACCCGCCTGGTGTTACGGTCGAACAGGCGGGTGTTGAGGTACTCCTCCAACTGTGCCACGTGGTCGCTCACCGCGGACTGGGCAATGAACATTTTATCGGCGGCTAGTTTGAAGCCTCCGTGCTGACACACCATCCAGAAGGCGTACAAATGCCTGAAATTTAACCACTCCACGAATATGCTCCTGTGCTTTTACAAACCCATGTCGGTATAGGTCTATATATCTATAAATAAGATCAATTATATATTTCTAATATATTTTACAGATTTAATGTCCTCCGGCTAGACTATGCGGCGCTGGTGGGCAATGAAGTTTCAATGACATGGGGAGGTGGCCAATGGGTCAAAAAATTGCAGTCGCTTATGGTGATGGTATCGGCCCCGAGATCATGACAGCGTGCCTGGAGATACTCGATGCGGCCGGGGCCCGGCTCGAAACCGAGATCATCGAGGTTGGCAGGGCAGTATATGAGGCTGGCTACAGTTCAGGAATCAAGCCAGATGACTGGGAGACTTTGACACGCCACAAGGTGTTGTACAAGGCGCCTATCACCACGCCTCAGGGAGGTGGTTACAAAAGCCTTAATGTGACGATTCGCAAGACACTGGGCTTGTTTGCCAATGTGAGGCCGGTGCGGTCCCTGCATCCCTATGTGGCCACCAAGCATCCCAAGCTTGATATCGTCATCGTGCGGGAAAATGAGGAAGACCTGTACGCGGGCATTGAGCATCGCCAGACCGAGGAAGTCTATCAATGTCTCAAACTGATGAGCCGCAGTGGCTGCGAGCGCATCATCCGCTATGCCTTCGAATATGCCCGCCATTGTGGCAGGCAGCGCGTCACCTGCATGACCAAGGACAATATCATGAAGATGACGGATGGCCTGTTTCACAAGGTTTTCAATGAAGTCCGGCGCGAATATCCCGAAATTGCCACTGATCACCAGATCATCGACATCGGTGCCGCCCGTCTTGCGGATACCCCCGAAGCTTTTGATGTGATTGTGGTGCCCAATCTGTACGGTGACATCATCAGCGATATTGCGGCTCAGATTTCAGGTTCAGTGGGCATGGCGGGCTCAAGCAACGTGGGTGAACACTGTGCCATGTTCGAGGCCATTCATGGCTCTGCTCCCGATATTGCCGGCCTGGACAAGGCCAATCCCGTGGGCTTGCTGATGGCTGGCGTCATGATGCTCAACCACTTGGGACAGGGCATGGTGGCGGAAAGAGTGGAAAATGCCTGGCTGTGTGCCATCGTGGATGGTGTGGTCAG
>JBJHAY010000123.1:0-9231 GCA_050485205.1 Gammaproteobacteria bacterium | reverse complement strand
GCATGCGTCACCGTGCCGGCCAGTGAAGCTTTCGGGCCAGTCAATGAAGATAATGTTCAGGCCTTCCCCCGTCATCAATTCAGCGGTGATCTGGATTTGCAAGAGGGTCTGGTGATTGCCTTCCATGATGTCGCCGGCAATGAACAGGCTGGCGTGGTGAAGACCTTTGACGACGCCTTGGTGACCATAGATTTCAATCATCCACTGGCGGGCAGGAATATCGTCTTCACTGTGGAGATTCTCAGCGTGGAGGCTTCCGAGGATGAGTGAGCAGATGGAAATCAGATTGGCCAATCCCCGTGGTTTTTGTGCCGGGGTCGATCGCGCCATCGACATCGTCAATCGTGCCCTTGATATTTTCGGCGCGCCAATCTATGTGCGCCATGAAGTGGTACATAACAAGTTTGTGGTGGAAAAGCTGAAACAACGTGGCGCGGTGTTCGTGGATGAGCTTTGTGATGTACCACCAAAAGATCCTGCAGGCAATTCTTCCATTGTGGTTTTCAGTGCCCATGGCGTGTCCCGAGCCGTCAAGCAAGAGGCAGACCGCTTGGGTTTGAAAGTATTCGATGCCACCTGTCCCCTGGTGACCAAGGTCCATATCGAGGTGGCCCGGTTCAGCCGCCAGGGCCGCGAATGCATTCTCATTGGTCACGCCTTCCATCCTGAAGTGGAGGGTACCATGGGGCAGTATGACAACAGCAGAGGCGGCAGTATCTACTTGGTGGAGTCTGAAGCGGATGTGGCCAGCCTGCAGGTTCGGGACGAAAATCATCTCAGCTACGTTACCCAGACCACACTCTCCATGGACGATACCGCCCGCGTCATTGACGCGTTGCGGGCCCGTTTCCCAAAAATTCAGGGGCCACGCAAGAAGGACATCTGCTACGCCACCCAGAACCGTCAGGATGCGGTCAAACAGTTGGCACTGGAAAGTGATCTGGTGCTGGTGGTTGGCTCTCCCAACAGTTCCAATTCCAATCGCCTGCGTGAGTTGTCCCAGCGCATCGGCACTGAAGCCTATCTCATCGATACGGCGGAAGAGATTCAGGACCACTGGTTTGCCGGCAAGCGCGTGGTGGGCGTCACTGCCGGCGCCTCGGCACCAGAAGTATTGGTACGCCGGGTGATTGATCAATTGCTCAGGCTGGGGGCTACTGCTCCTCTGGAAATGGCGGGGGTGGAAGAGAACATTGTGTTCTCCATGCCAAGAGAACTGCGCCAGCCCTGAGTCCTGGTCACGCTACGCTCATTCAACCAAGATAAATACTTCCAGTGTTGTGATAACCTTCACAAATTGTGGGCTTTGTGAAATTTTCCTGGGCAAAATCTGCATCGCATCACATTACCTCTGGATGATTGTCTGTAGCTTGTCCCAGTCTGGCAACCGGATGGATAAGCTGTGCTTAAATGTTGGCTGCAAGACCCGGGTCTGGGTGGAAACATGGGACAGTCGAAGGGCTATACCTTACTGGAACTGCTGATCGTGATGGCGATCCTGGTGATCCTGGCGGTGGTCAGCCTGCCTGGCATGCGCGATACCATTGATCGCAACGCCAGGGACAGTGCCATGCAGCAACTCATGACCGCGCTCTCCACTGCGCGGGCGGAGGCGGTGAACAGAGGCACGCCAGTGTCACTTTGCCGCAGTACCAATGGAAGTGCTTGTGCCGCGTCTTCCAACGGGGACTGGCGGAGTGGCTGGTTGGTATTCGTCGATGCGGGCACCGCTGGTGTGGTCAATGCCAATGACACCATCGTCAGGGTCATGCCAGGCATCAGTGGCAACATGGCGATTCGTGCCAGGACCGCAGCCAACGCCAATGTCACTGGGGACTATTTCCGTTTCGACGCCGAAGGATTTTTGATCTACCCTGTTGGTGGGGGCTACATGAAAATTTGCCATGCCGACAACACGCTGTCATTTGCCAGGGCCATCTGGGTGGCCAAGACCGGTAGAGGGTCCTATTCCCTTGATGATGTGGATGGTATTCACAACAATATGAGTGGGGGTAATCTAGTATGTCCCTGACACGATGGAATTGCCATGCCCCGGCTCCAGCTTCGTTCCGCGAAGCTGGTTTCTCGCTGTTGGAGGTGATGATTTCCCTGGGTATTCTTGCCGTGGGCCTGCTGGGCATGACTGCCTTGCAGACCGAATCGCTGAAGTTCAATCATGCGGCCTTTCTGGAATCCCAGGCCCAATTTCTGATCAGCGACATCGTGGAGCGGATCAGAGCCAATCCCAATACCAACCTCTATGCCCTTACCTTCGATGAGGAGCCGGACATGGCGCCGGTGGACTGTGCTGTCAATGCCTGTACGCCGGCACAACTGGCGCTGTGGGATCTCAATGATTGGCGTGATGCGGTGGGTAACAACGCTTATCTGCCCAATGGCGAGAGTGAGATTCTTTACAACAACCTGACCCGTGTCTATACCATTTCCGTGCGTTTCGAGTGGACTCATCTGGACGATCCAGCCGCCACTACCCGCACCGTCACTGTCACCACGCGTATATGAAACTGAAGCCAATGCGATGTCACCGTCAACTGGGATTGTCACTGGTGGAACTGCTGGTGGCCCTGGCCATTGGCATGACCGTGATGAGTGGGGTGGTGCAGGTGCTGGTGGTGAGCAAGAGCAACTTCATCGCGGAGAGGGAGTTGGCCTCATTGCAGGAGAATGCCCGCTTTGCGCTCAGATTTCTCTCTGATGAAATTCGCATGGCGGGTTTCAATGGCTGTTCAAGCACGCCGTTGAACTACGCCAACAGCGTCAACGGCAGTGCCGGCAGTTGGTATCTGGATGGCACTGGCCTGCAAGGCTTTGAGCATGAAGCCGGCAATTTGAGCTTTCCCAGCGAGTTCAGAACCGCTGTGTTGAGCAATACCGATGCCATCGTCATTCGCCGGGGGGAGAGAGCCACCGGGCTCAGTGTTTCCGGCAGCCATAATTTCAATTCCGCCAACCTGCCCTTGAATAAGAATCATGCCTACAAACCAGGGCAGATCATGGTGATTGCAACACCTGATTGCCAGCAGGTGGGTGTTTTTCAGATCAGTGGCCCCACCAACAATAATAACAATGCAGACAACATGGTCCACAATACTGGCAGTGCCACGCCAGGCAATTGCACCAAGTTTCTTGGCGGCAACTTTACCTGTGCCAGTGCTGGCTCAGCCGTGGGAGTATCCTACCCCAATGGTTCCTCTGTCATGGAGTTGAGCAGTCAGGCCTTGTTTGTCGGACAGTCCACGGTTGGAGGCGGCATTCCCGCCTTGTTCCGGCAGATATTGGCGCTCAGCGGATCATCGGCGGCCACCACTCGGGAGGAGTTGGTGCAGGGCGTGGAGCTGATGCAAATCCTTTATGGTCTCGATACCACTGACAATGGCGTGGCCAATCTCTATGTCAAGGCCAACCATGCTTCAATGAATTGGAAGCGGGTGGTGAGTGTGCGTCTGTTCCTGCGCATGAGGTCCATCAATCCGGTCTACAACAGCAATGAAACCTATCCTGCCTTCATGGGTATTTCCGGAACTGGTGGCTCAGACCGCTTCATGCGTCAGATCGTAACTACCACCATTCAGATCAGGAATGGATAAGTAATATGGAATCTTCGATATTAAATAAAGCCAAGTCAAGAATGGGGGCTCAGGTGGCTACCCAGCGTGGAGCCCTGATGGTGCTGGTGCTGGTGATTCTGTTGGTGGTTAGCCTGCTGGGGATGTCCACAGTGGATACCAGCGGCCTTGAGATGCGCATGGCCAGCAACAGCCGGGACCAGCAGGCTGCCTTCGAGGCTGCGGAATATACCCTGTCCTTCGTGGAGAATCAGATCAGTGGCACGGGTTTTTCCAGTCAGAGCCTGTCCAATCAATCTTGTGGGTCGATCTGTTTCGAGAGCACCTGTACCGGCGGCTATTGTTTCAACGGCACCGAGCCCAATAGTTCGGAAAATTGCCGTCTCAACGCGCCAGCCACGGAGCCATATGAGGACGCGGCCCTATGGCAAAACGGCAGTGGGCGCCATCAAACACTGACGGTTTCCGGTATGACGGTGAGATACATCATCGAGTTCCGGTGCTACACCGCACTGGATCCCACGGTAGCGATGAGCGATACCAATTTTTCGCAGGTTTACAGGATCACCGCCTTTGCCACCGGCCCGGCCGGACGTGGCCGCGTGATGTTGCGGTCCACCATGAAAATGCTGTAAGGATGGAGACTGAGTGATGATTCGAGAATCATGGTTGATGACATGCCTGGAGAGTGAGGTCGCCAGCGCGAAAGTCGCAAGGCGAGTTGCCAGATCCATGACTCTGACAGCACTGGGTCTTGTCTTTGTCGCCACTGGCCAATTGGCGCATGCGCAATTGACCTCCACCGACTTTGCCGCGGTGCCGCCGCTGATCACTGAAAACGCCCCGCCCAATGTCATGCTGGTGATGTCCAACGATCATGAGTTGTATAAAAAAGCCTACTCTGACTACTCGGATCTGGACGGCGACGGGATTCTGGATCAAAGTTATAACGACAACTTTACCTATACCGGCTATTTCGACAGCAACTTCTGCTATTCCTACAATGGCAGCGCAACTCCGGCCCGTTTCGAGCCCGCTGGCAACATCAGTACCCTGATTGTCACGGATGGTCATGCCTGTGGCACGGTGGCGGGAGACTGGAGTGGTAATTTCCTCAACTGGGCCACCATGACCCGCATGGACATGGTACGTCATGTGCTCTATGGTGGCAGGCGCGTGGTGGATAGTTCTACCTCTGGTGTTACCTCTGGCGTCACAGTATTGGAACGAGTGGAAATTCCAGAGGATGCCCATGCCTTTGCCAAGGTGTTTGTGGGAGATACCGCCCGTTATACGCCCTGGACTCAGGCTGCCATCAGTCTTTGCAATGTGACGTTTGGCGCTGCCAACAATCCTCCCCTGATTCGTGTCGCCTTTGGCGACTGGCCCATCTGGAGTGCTTCGGAGAGAGTGCAGTGCTACTACCGCAATGAATTCAATAGCGGGCTTGGCAGCCAGCCCAACTCCGCTGACCGGCCAGCTACCCATGATTATGCCGTCAGGGTGAGAGTGTGCATGCCGGGCCAGGATGTGGGCAGCCAACGCTGCAAGCCCTATACCCATGGTGGCACGGGGGACATTACCTACAAGCCGGTAGGCCTGCTGCAGCAATACGGTGACAGTGGGCTGATCAACTTCGGGCTGATGACCGGCAGTTACAACAAGAAAATTTCTGGCGGTGTGTTGCGCAAGAATGTGGTGCCTCTGACCGGCAACAGTACAGCCAGCCTCAATGAGGTGAGCCTCAATACCGGTGTGTTCCTGAACCAGACTGCCACCAGCGCCGGCATCATCAATACCATCAGTCGCTTTCGTCTCAGCAGTTGGAATTATGCCGCCAACGTGGCGGATAAGATTCATCAGGACTGCTCTACCTGGGGCATTACCAAATCCACCTTCATGACATCAGCAGCAGCCAACCGGCAGTGCCGTAATTGGGGAAATCCCCTTTCCGAGATATATCTGGAGGCCCTGCGTTACTTCACTGGCAACAATATCCCAGCTGGTACAGCGGTTCCCACTGCTACGTTCAACACCTCTGATGCAGCCATAGTGCCTTCACTGCCACAACTGAATTGGAGTGACCCGCTGGGGCCGTCCAATGCCTGTGCCACTTGTTCCATCATTGTCATTTCCAGTGGTCTTAACTCTTTCGACAAGGATGAGCTGTCCACGGTGACGGATCTATGGGATGTCGCGGGAAATTCCCGTATGAGCGCCGCATCTCTCAATAACCTGCTCAACTCTCTTGGCACACTGGAGGGGATTACCGGAGGTAGTTATCTCATCGGTGACAATGGGGTCATCAACAATGAAACCTGCACCGCCAAGGTCATCAATGACTTTTCCCTTGCGCGCGGTATTTGTCCGGAGGTAGCCAGCCTGGAGGGTGGTTTCGATATTGCCGGCCTCGCCTTCCATGCTCATACCAAGGATTTGCGCAATGATCTGGATGGCATTCAGAGCGTCAGGACCTATACGGTTGCCTTGGCAGAGACGTTGCCGAATTTTGAACTGGAGGTCAATGGCAAAACTGTGGTGTTCGTGCCCACATGCCAGGCGCATTCCGATGGCAATCGCAAGTTGGACCAGGATGGTTGGAATAATTGCAGTTTTCTCGATGTCAAGGTGGAGCATCAAAATGCCAATGGTGGGAGCATTTACATCGCCTGGGAGGACTCACTCTGGGGCAGTGACTATGATATGGATGTGATATCCCGCATAGAATGGTGCATTGGAACCGACACTGCTCTGTGTCCCGGAGAGCCTGCCAACGCCAACTATGTCGAAGGTACTGGACAGACCAATTTTACCTATGATGATTTCAATTGGAAAACCACGGGTCTTACCGCTGATACCGTTCAGTTCAGAACTTCCGGTGTGCTGACGGCCGCGGGCTTTGCCATTCGCCTGGGTTATTCCATCAGTGGTGTCAGCAATGAGGGGACAGTCAGCAAAAGAACCAATACTCCCACCGCCGCCCTGAATACAGCACCCACTACTGCTGGCAGCGGCGCCAGCACCAAGTTCATTGCGCGTGGGGTGCAGGGTAATGGAGACCAGTCCTTCCTATTGGTTCAAGGGGGATATGGTATAACCCGCTTGATTGAAAATGCCGGCAACAGAATTATTTACCATGAGCCGCTGGTCTATACCGCCAACGCCAATGTCACGGTTGGCAAGCGGCTGGAAAATCCTCTCTATTATGCCGCCAAATATGGAAGTTTCAATGATATCGACGGGGATGGCACCCCCCTGTACATGGGCGATCCCAATGATACCCGGGAGTGGGATGCACGCAGCCTGGATGGCAGCGAACAACCAGACGGCATTCCGGACAATTTCTTTCCCATCACCAATCCTGATCAACTGAGTACCAGCCTCACTCATGTGTTCAGGGTAATTTCCGCGCGTATTTCCTCCGGCACGGCCGCCGCGGTGGTCGCCAACAGCAGCACAGGCCTTGGCGCGGTCTACCAGGCTTATTATCATCCCAGTTATACCGATCCCAACGGAGTGTCCATATCCTGGGGGGGAGTGCTGCATGCCATGTTCATCGACGAGTCCGGCAGGTTCCGTGAGGACAACGGTATTCCGGGTCGGCTCGACAGCACCGACACTGACTATGTCATTGATATTTTCTTTGATCAGACAGTGCAGCCCAGCCGCACCCGCTTTCAGCGTTACCTGCAAGTAGGTACTGGTCCCTCGGCAACATTGACGCCGGTTGGGGGGCCGGAAGACCTGGAAAACGTCGGTTCGATCTGGAATGCCAGGGATGTGCTGGCTGACATGAATCAGGCTGACCTGGTGATGCAGCGGGCGGTCAATGGGGTAACTGGTGTATTTGACGAGCCGGCTCAGAACAAACGTTTCATTGTCACCTTTCTCGACAGCGTGAATAGTGGCAGCTGGGGGCAGGTGGATGCGGGAGAGCTTGTGGATTTTGTCCCTGCCACTTTCGATGCTGCGCTTAGCACCAACCGGCGCTACCTGGGTATTGATGACGGCGACGAGGCAATGGATCTGGTGCGCTACATTCGCGGGCAGGACTTGCCTGGGCACCGTTCACGACTGGTGGACATTCCAGGAGATGGCACGTCCACCCCCAAGCACTGGATATTGGGGGATATCGTGCACTCATCGCCCTTGGTGGTGAATCCGCCTGGTGCCCGCTATGATCTCAACTTCGGCGATATTACCTATGATGTTTTCAGGCAAAAGTATTCGCGTCGGCGCCAGATGGTCTACGCGGGGGCCAATGACGGCATGTTGCATGCGTTCAATGGCGGGATTTGGGATCCCGTGAGCCGCAGTTTCTTCAACAAGGCTTACAACCCCGACACCAATCAGCATGACCTGGGTCCCGATCACCAGCTTGGCTCGGAAATGTGGGCCTATGTGCCGATGAACCTACTGCCTCATCTCAAGTGGCTCAAGGAGGATAGCTATCCCCATGTCTATTACATGGATGGGGCTCCTCTTTCCTTTGATGTCAATATCTTCACCCCTGATGACGTGCATCCGGGCGGATGGGGAACGATTCTGATAGCGGGTATGCGGCTTGGGGGAGGCCAGTACCCCTTGGATCTGGACGGAGACGGAGCGGATGAAACTGTGATGGGGTCTGCCTATGTGATTCTGGACATTACCGACCCCGAGCGCCCCCCTGCATTGATCGCAGAGATCAATGCGCCCGACCTGGGCTTCACTACCAGTACGCCGACCCTCGTCAAGGCACGTCAACCCGATGCCAATGGCAGCTTTGCCACACCTGCCGTCAACCGTTGGCTGCTGGTTTTCGGCTCAGGACCTGATTCGCTTGCGGATGCCACCAGGAGCACTGAGCCCAAAATTTATGCTTATGATCTCGTGGCACGGGAAATGATCACCATTCACGCCTCCGCACAGGTGGCGGCAGGAAGTGGCGCCGGATTTTTTGGTGACTTTCTTGTTGTTGACTGGAATGGCGATAACACGGATGACGCGATTTATGTGGGGACTGTGGAGGGAACTCAATTGGCGCCTTCCGGCAGGATGAAGCGTCTCGTGTTCGCGGACCAACCCAATATGGGCTTGAGCAGTGGTGGGGCGCTGATGAGTGACATGCTGGTTACTGGACAGCCCATTGTATCGAAGCCTGTGGCGCGTGTGGATATCAGCAAGAATGAGCGATGGTTGTTGTTTGGCACAGGCAGGCTGTTCACCCGCAATGACAATCAGTCTTCGGCCCTGTTCAGTACTTTTGGAATCAAGGAACCAGGCAACTATAACACCACGGGGGTCAGCCCACTGACCTTGGTCAACAGTACGCCCATCATTGTCACCACAGATGGGGGTATTCATAGTGGTGCCATAGGAACACCCGTGGTGTTGAATACGCAAACGCTGCCTGACTACAACGCACTCTATACCCACATGGATGGCCGTGATGGCTGGATGCGCCATATGTATTATGTGCCGGGTCAGCCGTCGGAACGGGTATTCAGCACGCCCTTGTTGCTTGGCAGCAGTCTGGTCTACAGTTCCTATCTGCCGTCCTCGGATCTTTGCACGATAGAGGGCGATGGATTCCTCACCGCGGTTAATTTCAGGACTGGTACCGCCGAGGCCTTCGGCCCTTTCGGCAGTAACAATGGCGCGG
>JBJHAY010000122.1:0-9303 GCA_050485205.1 Gammaproteobacteria bacterium | reverse complement strand
CTCCGTTACCACCAGTTGGTCGCTGTGGGGGTGGCCTACTGTGTCGAGGCGGGTCTTGCCATTGAACTCCTTGGTTTCCAGCACCAGGGTGTCGCCGTCCCAGGAGGCGATGGTGTGACCAAACCAGGTGGGGACTCCGGTGGAATGATCCTGTCCATCCAGATTGATGACCTTGAACCAGGTGTTCTGTTCGTAGAGCAGGGCAAAGTGAGTGTCGGTCTGCATGAACTGGATTGGGTCCGGCGAATTCATTGCTCTCATCAGACCGAATGGCAGGCAAACACCGGTGTAATCACCCTCGGCGGGATTGTAGCGATCGAAGTTTGCACGGCCAGCTGCGGTATAAGGCAACTCGCCAGGGCCGATTTGGGTGCGGCCATTACCGGCGGCTCCCATGTCTGGCACATAGGGGCGTGCCCAGATGCCATTGAAATCCGGCTTGCCCGAGGACAGACGTGGAATGTCGGAGGATTGGCCTTGGCTGCCGAAGCTGAAAGCCAGCGCCAGAGCCAGGCCGGCGGCTGTTGTGATGCTGCGAATGTTCACGGTTGTTCCCCTCTTGCTTTAATGATGTTGTTGTTTTGACTCAACTTCCCGCAACAAGTTCTGTGTGGTGTGTTCAAGGGCGCCCGGTTCGTGAAAACACCGGGGTGCCGTCATCTAGGGTTACTGAGCGAGTGCTGCACGTATTGGAGCCGTCGCGGGCAGGGTTGCCGATGGTTCTGATGACTGTGCCAGGTGGCAGGTCGTCCTTTTTCCAGCCAAGCCTGATCAGGGAGTTGGGTGAGCCCAGCTCGCATTGCCATTCTTCGACGTTGCCATCGTCACGGGTGACATCCAGGGTGATCCAGATATGAGGGTTGAACCACTCCACTTCCTTGACGGCGCCACGCAGGGCAACTTCAGCCTCGGGAGATACATCGAATTCGCCAACGATGGAATGATGAGCATGGGCAGCAGTGGCGGCAAGCAGGCCGCAAGCCAGAATGGAAGCAAGTCTGCCAGTGGTGAAAGTCATAGGAGTCCCCTCTTGTATGCACTGTCTAGCGTAATGTTGTTATTGATTGGACCGTCATATTATGCGTCATTGTTCCGGCAAAGCGAAGACATAAATACCGTTGTCACCACGTACCAGGGGAGTGCCGCTCAAACCCGCCATTTGTCCCATTATCAGGTTGTCTCCGGTGAGAATGGCGATGTATTGACGTCCATCCACGGCGTAGGAAATGGTGCTGTTGCTGATGACACCACCCACGATGACCTCCCAGAGGGTCTCTCCGGTTTCATCGTCGAAGGCGCGGAAACGGCGATTGATGTCGCCGTTGAATACCAGTCCCCCGGCTGTGACCAGGGTGGCGCCAATGGAGGGATGGGTGCCCTGATTGAAGTAATGTATGTGACCGCTGCGCATGTCGATCCGGGCCATGCCGGCAAAGCCCTCTGGGTCGGCGCCGGGACGGAATACCTGGCGGCGGTCACGGGGTTCGTCTCCGCGTTCCGATTGATAATCCAGGCAGGCGTCATACCACGAGGTATAGAGTGAGTTGGTGCGGGGGCTATAGGCGGTGGGCCAGTAACTGCGAGTGTTGAAGTAACAGACGAATTTGCGGCCACCGGGTTCATCGATGATGGAACTCTCATTAATGTGGACCGTTCCATCAGGATCAATGTGTGAGATCAGGAACTCAGGGGTGTCGAAGGGGAAGGGGGTGGCCCATAAAAACTCCCCGTTGCGACGATCGTTGACGAAAATTCCGCCGCCTTCGCCCACCATTACCGTGACCGGCCTCTGTTCCCCGCGCGCGCTTTCATTGATCCATTTCACCACGCCGGGATCAGGGTCAATCACGGTTTCGAACAGGGTGCGTTCATTGGTGTAGTCCTCGTCCCAGTCGTCTCCCGGCAGATGTTGGTAGTACCACTTGAGCTCTCCGCTGCGAGGGTCGAGGGCCACGGTGGAGTTGCTGTAGAGGTCGGCCGGAGAGGTCAGTGACGTGTTGCGGTAATCGCCGCCATGACGGTCCTGGCGGTTGTAGGGCGAGGGGTTGGCAATACCCCATAACACCAGGCCGGTGTCAGCATCATAGGAGCCTGGGAGTCCCCAGGCGGCGGCCCGCATCTCGTCGTGGCGGGGAGAGATGCCCCAACTTTCGCCACCGGGTTCATCCAGGGCGGGAATGGTATGAAAGCGCCACAGTTCTTGTCCGCTGAGGGCGTCATGGCCGGCAATGAAACAGCTTTCGCGTCCTTCGCCGCAGGCACGGGAGGATATCACCACACCTTCGGTGACGATAAGGCCGGAAATGTGGCCGCCACCGCCCATCACCTCGGTTTCCCAGCGCAGACTGCCATCACGGGCATCCAGGGCAATGACAAAGCCATCGGCGGCGGTGTGATAGATCAGGTCCTGGAACAGAGCCAGATTCTTGGAACGCGCGCTGGTCATGAGTGGCGGTGGCAGCGTGCGTTGATAACGCCAGAGGGTATCGCCGTTGGTGGCATCCAGCGCCAGGATTTCGCCGCCGGGTGCCAGCACATACATGATGCCCCGGTAGACCAGGGGGATGCTTTCCACGGTTCCCTGTCCCATGCCCCTGGCCCACGCCATGCGCAGTTGGTCGACATTGTCCTTGTTTATTTGATCAAGTGGGCTGAAACGTTGGGCATCAAAGCTGCGATTGAACATCAGCCAGTCTTCAGGCGCGGGATTTTCCAGTATTTCCTGGGTCACGGGAATGAAGTTGGAAACCGGCGCGGCCTGACCATGGCTGTTGGGGGAGGCAAAGGTACAAAAGAAAAGGATGCAGCATGTGAACAGGTTCGGGCAGCAACGTGGCATGGGGTCACCTCTTCCGGGTTTCAGTCAGTGTTGTTGTTGACGTCCATGTGCCGCTGTTCGGCAAGGGCGGTTCCTTTTGAGGGAACATCCGGTCTATCATGTGGGGCTTGTTGTCGGTGCCAAGCCGATTTTCTCACAGGGAGTATGACATGAAATACCAGCCGCTCTTGAAGTTTTCTGCCATCCTGATGGGCTTGGGCTGCCTTGCCATGCCAGGTTTTTCCCAGGAAGCGGATACGGGAGAGGCTTTGTTCCAGGCCCGCTGCGCCGCTTGTCATGTGGAGCCGGAGGAGGGCACGCATGCGCCCAACGTGGAGGACATGGCACTTTTCACCCCCAACTCGATTCATGCGGCCTTGGTGGATGGGGTTATGCGACTTCAGGCCACGGGCATGAGCGATGCGGAAATGCGCAGCGTGGCGCGTTACTTGACCGGCAGCGAGGTCAGTGACATCAACCTGGAAGTGACTGGCAATCTTTGCACCGACAATCCTCCCCTGGGCAATCCCCAACTTTACCCCAGCTGGAATGGCTGGGGGCCTGATGTGCGTAATTCCCGTTTTCAAAGTGCCGCCCAAGGCGGCGTCACGGCAGATGACCTGCCGCGCTTGCGGCTGAAGTGGGCCTATGGCCTGCCAGGCGAGGGCCAGCCCAGGGGACAGCCGGCAATAGTGGCTGGACGTCTTTTCGTTGGTAATCGCGCCGGCGCCCTGCATGCACTGGATGCCAAGACTGGCTGCACTTACTGGACCTTCCTGCCCCGTTCAGGTATTCGCAGCGCCCTTTCGGTAGGCCCCATTCTGTTGTCGGATGGCTCGGAAGGCCAGGCGGTTTACTTCGTCGACATCCGTGCCAATGCCTATGCGGTGAACGCCCAGACGGGCGAGCAGATATGGGTCAGAAAGGTGGAAGATCATCCCACGGTGCGTGGCACAGGTTCGGTTACTCTCCACAATGGCAGGCTCTATGTGCCCATGACCGGCGTAATGGAAGAGAACACGGCCTCGGATCCCGACTATCCCTGTTGCACGTTCAGGGGCAGTATCTCGGCCCTGGATGCCAACACGGGTGAACCAATCTGGAAGTTCTACACCGTCCCCGAGCCACAGCCGCGAGGGCTCAGCAGCACCGGGGTGCAACTCTATGGACCTGCCGGGGTGGGAATCTGGAGCGCCCCCACCATCGACGACCGTCGCGGCCTGCTGTACGCGGCCACAGGTAATGCCTATGCGGATCCGGCCCCCGAGACCGCGGACGCGATAATCGCTGTCAGTCTGGACAGTGGTGAGCTGGTCTGGGTCAATCAGAGAACGCCAGAGGATGCCTGGATCGGAGGCTGCAACTCAGAGACTCCCAACCCTAACTGCCCGGAAGAAATTGGGCCGGATTTCGACTTCTCGGCATCGCCAATCTTGACCACCACACCTTCCGGCCGGGAACTGCTGGTGGTGCCGCAAAAGTCGGGCATGGCCTATGCGCTGGACCCCAACGATGGCGGTGCCCTGGTGTGGTCTTACCGGGCAGGAGCTGGAAGCGCAGTGGGCGGTGTATGGGGCATGTCCGTGGGTGATGGTCTGGGTTATGTGGCTGTGGGGGGCTATTTCCGCGAGGGCGCCGGTGGCATTCATGGCATCGACCTTGATACCGGGCTGCGAGCCTGGTTCACGCCTCCGCAGCCGCTGCTCTGTGAGCCAGGGGCCGGGTGCAGCGCAACCCAATCAGCCGCGGTCACTGCCATTCCTGGCGCTGTGTTTTCCGGTGCCGCCGATGGCGGCATGCGCGCCTATTCGGCTCGGGATGGCGAGCTCCTCTGGACCTTTGATGCCAACCGTGAATTCGAAACCATCAATGGGATCAGGGCCAATGGCGCCTCATTTGATGGTCCAGGTCCAGTGGTGGTGGATGGCATGGTGTACTTCTTGTCTGGTAACGCCGGCTTCGTGGGTCGCCCAGGCAATGTCCTGCTGGCCTTTGAGGTGGCGGATTGAGCCTTGTACTACCCTGATAGGGCAGTCACTCGAACACGGCATTGAGGACCGCGGCCAGGCGCAATCCAGCTTTCATCAGTTGGGTTTCCACCACTGGCGCAAAGCTGTCGGCGTAGTCCTGGCGCAGGTTGTCACGATAAGACTCAGGATCATAAATATCCTGTCGCAGCAGCATGGCCTCATCAAGCCACTGCCGTGGTGGTGTTGCCGCGATCGTCTCTCTGTCGGCGTGGGGCAAGGACTCAATGCGGTCGATCAGGATCTGGCTCATTTCCGCCACTGATCGGCCGCTGGCCTGAACCAGCTGTGTATCCCACACGGCATGCAGGTTGCTGCGCCGGTTGAACCAACGCACCCCGATGCGATTGCCGCCCAGATCCTGTTGACGCCCCACATGCAGGGGTTGGTGCAGGTCGCCTACCAGATGAATCAGAAAGCGCAGTGCCAGTCGCCGCAGTGGCAGGCGCGTGTCCGCGGCGTTCAGATCTCCGAAATAGACTGTCAGTCCTTCCTTCACCGGCCCCTCTGGGAGGGTTTCATCCTTGAGGATGGCAGTGAAAGTCAGCAGGGCGGCGTAAGCATCTCCGGCCCGGGCCTTTGGTGATGCTTCGTAATCGCTGTCATCGGGAATGTTGACGAAATGCCAACTGGCGGCGTGACGGTTACTCCAGAATTCGGGGTTGTCGCGAGCGCCGCGCATTTCATCGGCCCAGGTGCTGGCCGCGGCCAGACTTTCTCCTTTCAGCAGTGCCGACACCGCGAGCGCGGTGCCTGGATTCAAGTATTGCTGGGCAATTTCCCCGCTTATCCTGTGACCCATGGCGCCGAAGCCGAGTACCAGGGATGGCAGCAACAACAAGGCCAGCCCCATGCAGGAAATGGGAGCGGAAAACTGCTTCGATGTCCGGAGCCTGATTGTCATGGGGGGCAGTGTAACAGCTCTGATTGACCATGGCTCGCTGTCACAGGCGTGGAAAATTTCCCCGAAATACGGTACATTGCGTGGTTTGAACACAGGCTGCCGCCGTGATTGATCCGCCCCGCGGGATGGGTGGGGGGCTTGGCCGCTTGCCTGACTACTCACCAGGGATAAAACAGATGAATTCAGGAGATTTGCTGGCAGAGGGCTTAGGCCTGATGTTATTGGGCATGGGCACGGTATTCGTGTTCCTGACCATCCTCGTGTACGCGACATCCCTCATGTCGACACTGGTCCAGAAGTATGTTCCCGCCCAACCGGCGGCGAAATCTTCCCATTCCGGACCTGGCGGACAGCTCAACGATCAAACCTTGTTGGCTGTCATCAGTGCTGCGATCCATGCACACCGCGCTAAGAAGTAAACGCCATTTCCAGGATTGCGACATTTACCAGACTTACACAGATTGAAAGGTTGCTCAGATGATTAAAGACAGAAAACCGGTGGGTATCACCGAGGTCGTCCTGCGGGATGCCCATCAATCCCTTTTTGCCACCCGTCTCCGCCTCGAGGACATGCTGCCCATCGCCGACAAGATCGACCAGGTGGGTTTCTGGTCCGTGGAAAGCTGGGGTGGCGCTACTTTCGATGCCTGTATCCGCTATCTTGGGGAAGATCCCTGGCACCGCATTCGCGAACTCAAGAAAGCCATTCCCAATACTCGTCATCAAATGTTGCTGCGTGGCCAGAACCTGCTGGGCTACCGCCACTATGCCGATGACTTGGTGGACAAGTTCGTGGAGCGCTGTGCCGTCAATGGCGTCGATGTGTTCCGTGTGTTCGATGCCATGAATGATGCCCGCAACATGGAGCGGGCCATCAAGGCGGTGAAGAAAGTGGGCAAGCATGCCCAGGGCACTCTGTCATATACCACCAGCCGGGTGCACAATATCGACACCTGGATGGCCCTGGCCCATCAATTGGTGGACATGGGTGCCGATTCCATCTGTATCAAGGACATGGCCGGCCTGCTCAAGCCCTATGATGCCTTTGAACTGGTGACCCGTCTCAAGAAGGAAACGCCGCTGCCGATCCACATGCATTGCCACGCCACTACCGGCCTCTCCGTGCCGACGTTGGTGAAGGCAATCGAGGCTGACATCGACAATGTGGATACCGCGATTTCCTCCATGAGCATGACTTATGGACATACCCCCACGGAGACCATCAATGCCATTTTCGAGGATCGTCCCGGCGATCCCGGCCTGAATCTGGACCTGTTGGCGGAAATCGCTGAGTATTTCCGCGGGGTCAGGAAAAAGTACGCCAAATTCGAAGGCGAGCTCAAGGGCGTTGACGCCCGCATTCTCCTGGCTCAGGTGCCAGGTGGCATGCTCACCAACATGGAAAGCCAGCTGCGCGATCAGAAAGCCTCCGACAAGATGGCGGAAGTGCTCAAGGAGATTCCCCGCGTACGCGAGGATCTTGGCAATATCGCCCTGGTGACCCCGACCTCCCAGATCGTCGGTACCCAGGCGGTGATCAATGTGCTTTCCGGCGAGCGCTACAAGACCATCACCAAGGAAACCGCGGGTATTCTCAAAGGAGAGTATGGTGCCACTTCCACCCCGGTGAACAAGGAATTGCAGGCCCGCGTCCTCAATGGCGCGGAACCCATCACCTGTCGCCCAGCCGATGTCCTCAAGCCGGAAGTGGAAAGCCTCACTGCCGAGTTGCGTGACAAGGCCAAGGCCGAAGGCTTCAAGTTGGAGAGTGGCGAGAGTGAAATCGACGACGTCCTGACTTATGCGCTGTTCCCGCAGATCGGTCTCAAGTTTCTCAAGAATCGTGGCAATCCTGCTGCCTTCGAGCCTGTCCCCACCCTCGAGGACGCCAAGCCCAAGGCTGCCGCCGCGCCTGCCACCAAGGGTGGTGCCAGTGTTTACACGGTCAGTGTCAACGGCCAATCCTATGTGGTGCAAGTGGCGGAAGGCGGTGATATCACCAATGTCACGCCTGCCGCTGCCTCGGGCGCGCCTGCTGCCGCGCCAGCTCCAGCAGCCGCTCCGGCAAGTGGTGGTGAGCCACTCAACGCGCCGCTGGCCGGCAATATCTTCAAGGTGCAGGTCTCGGCGGGGCAGAATGTCAAGGAAGGCGACGTGCTGATCATCCTTGAGGCCATGAAAATGGAAACCGAGATCAAGTCGCCGAAGAGTGGCGTGATCGGCAGTGTCAGCGTCAAAGCCGGTGACTCTGTTGGGGTCGGTGATCAACTGCTGACCATTGCATAGGGGCCACCATGGAGAGTTTGCTGCAACTGTTCCGGGATTCCGGAATCTACCAGTTGGAGGCCGGGCAGTTTTTGATGCTGCTGGTAGGCCTGCTGCTGATCTTCCTGGCCATCCGCAAGGGCTTCGAACCCTTGTTGCTGTTACCTATCGGTGTTGGCGCCATCATGGTCAATATCCCGGGGGGTGGCTTTCTGACCGAGCCGGTGTATGACGCCGCAGGGCATCTGGCAACACCGGGAGGGCTGCTGTACTACGTGTATGAGGCTGGTATTGCCACGGGGATGTTCCCGTTGGTGATTTTCCTGGGGGTAGGCGCCATGACCGACTTTGGCCCGCTGTTGGCCAATCCCAAGACCTTGTTCCTGGGGGCTGCCGCGCAGTTCGGGATATTTTCCACAGTGGTGGGGGCCATTGGTCTTTCTACACTGGGTATTCTCGACTTCAGTATTGCCGACGCAGCTGCCATTGGCATCATCGGCGGTGCCGATGGGCCCACTGCGATTTTCGTCTCCAGCCGTCTTGCGCCTGATCTGTTGGGCGCCATCGCGGTGGCCGCCTATTCCTACATGGCGCTGGTGCCGATGATCCAGCCTCCCATCATGAAGGCCTTGACCACGCCCGAGGAGCGCAAGATTCAGATGCATCAACTACGGGTGGTATCGAAGACGGAGAAAATTGTTTTTCCGATCCTGCTGCTGGTGCTGGTGGCCTTGTTCCTGCCCAGTGCGGCACCGCTATTGGGGATGTTCTGCTTTGGCAACCTGATGCGGGAGAGTGGAGTGGTGGATCGCCTCAGTGACACTGCCCAGAATGCCCTCATCAACATCACTACCATCTTCCTGGGCTTGGGGGTTGGTTCCAAGCTGAGTTCGGATGCCTTCCTGAACCCGAGGACGCTGGGCATTCTGGTGCTGGGCATGGTGGCCTTTGCCATTGGCACCGCTACCGGTGTGCTGATGGCGAAGTTGATGAACAGGTTGACCAAGGAGCCCATCAATCCGCTGATCGGTGCCGCCGGTGTTTCCGCGGTGCCCATGGCTGCCAGGGTGGCCAACAAGGTTGGGCTGGAAGCCAACCCCCAGAACTTCCTGCTGATGCACGCCATGGGACCCAACGTGGCCGGCGTGATTGGTTCGGCGGTTGCGGCCGGGGTGATGATCAGTTATGTCACCGGTCTTGGTGGCTGACCACTTGTCTGTCCTCCTGTAGGAGCCTGCCCTGCAGGCGACAATGATTGTATTTGTCGCCTGCAGGGCAGCTCCTACAGG
>JBJHAY010000121.1:0-9351 GCA_050485205.1 Gammaproteobacteria bacterium | reverse complement strand
CGCTGAGAGCGGCAAAGCCCCACCAGCCAGCCTTGGGCATGTTGAAGGAGAATTCGCCGAACTCATTGGTGAGAATGGTGATGACTTCAAAGGCGGGATGGGGCGCCTCGATCAGGCCCTGTTCCTGGAAGCGCATGTTTTCCAGGTCCAGGGGGTGATTCAGATA
The DNA here is from genome assembly GCA_050485205.1 of Gammaproteobacteria bacterium. GTDB lineage: Bacteria > Pseudomonadota > Gammaproteobacteria > Pseudomonadales > Pseudohongiellaceae > JAVVEZ01. Next base: position 9,185 of record JBJHAY010000121.1, on the reverse strand, counting down.
CTCCACCTCGACGCTGGCGTAGGGTACCGGCAGGCCGTCGCTCATCACCGTGCCGCGGAACACGGCGCCGGTCCAGTTGGCATAGGGTTTGACCAGGGCATGGATTTCGGCCGGTAGGCCCAGGGTTTCGGCCCAGTTGCCGGGCACGCCGCCGACGTTCACCATGACCTTGGTGAATTGCTGGATGTAGAGGCCTTCATCTTCTTCCCAGTAGGGCTCCGGTTCCACCACGAACTGGTAGTCTCCCAGGGATTGCACTTCCTGGCGTGGAATGTTGGCCTGCCAGGCCTGGACCTTGCCACTGGCAGCCTGCCACTCCACGGGATTCAGGTATTGCATCAGATCAACTTCTTCGGAAGGCCGGCCTGGTTGCTGGCGGCGGGAGTAATAGAAGCGCGCCGGCTTGTCCATGGCCATGGTGGGGCCGCCGTCGAAGACATGGGTGAAGACCAGGTTGAACTGGATGTCCTGGGCCCGCGCCAGGGCGCTCTGGGGGGTGTACATGACCACGAAATGAGCGCTGGCGGTGGAGGCCGCCAGGGTGAGCAGGGTGGCGAAAAGTCCTTGTCTGATATTCATGCTGTCCTCACGCTTGTCATTGAATAATCGATCTCGATTTGTCGGTGAATGTGTCAGTAGATGTCATCACTGTAGACAGTGATGCTATGTTCCGCGCCAGCGGTGAACACCACGCTGAAATTGCCGGTTGGGCGCTCGAAACTGACACTGTTGTCTTCATCCAGCGGCGCCTCGGCCAGCAGCTTGCCCTGTTGGTCCATCACTCTCACCATGATGCCCTGGGCCGATGAACCGTCGCTGAAGCCGCCTTCGCAGGTGATGGTGCCATCCTGGTTGTCATAGCAGTCGAACAGGGGGTTGTGGGCCATGGTGCCGGCGCACCACAGGGTAAGCAACAGTCCGGCTACCGCAGCAGTCATGTTGCTGGGTTGGAACGCCCTCGCAACGGAATACTGGTGCAAGATACGGCTTAGACAGCTTGGCGGGAAGTGGAGAGTCATGGGCGAAAAACATCACTGGTTTTTCGGCATGATGGCATACTTGCACGCAGCGTGACAAATCCCGCTACAAATGAAAAAGGCACTCCTTGGAGTGCCTTTTTCGTGGGGCGAAGCCGTGATCCGGATTACTCAGGCTTGCACACGTTGGCGTGGGCAGCCAGGTAGAGGTCACCCGACTTGCCTGACAGCTGCACTGTCAGAGAGGATGCCATCTGGCCATCCGCAAGGCTGGCACTGCCTTCCCATTGGCCGCGTCCGTTTGGCACCAGGCTCGGGTTGCTGCTGTTGTTGACATAGACATGGGCCTCGCCCTTCTTCTCCGGGCCACCGATGGTCCAGGGTTCATCCGCGACGAACTCGACTGTGACGGTGCCATCAAGGCCGTACCGCACATTGACCTGGCCGGCGTCGTGATGCAGACCACCAATCAGTTCGGAAGTGGTGAGGGTGCCGGGAGCTATGGGGCCAAGCAACCAACCGTGGTTGCCGTTGGTGCCCAGTTTGACGTCACTGAGTGCATAGGCAGACTCACACTGGTAAGCAGTGGGCGGAGCCACTGGAGGTTGTTCCGCGCGACAGGCGAATTGGCTGCTGGAATAGGTGGCCCAGTTGCCCTTGGCCACCAGTCTGGTGCCGGCGCTCCAGCCGGTTTCGCTGCGGCCGTTCTTGCTGACCACTGCGTGGGCGGCGTAGTGGAAGGCGACATCACACAGTTCGGCTTGGCCGAAAACGCTGCTCAATGGCAGGGAAAAAATATAGCTGTCGCCGCCAAGGCCGGAGTCCTTGAAGGGGAACAGTCCGATCTGGGGGTTGCCGGCCTTGTTGGTCGGAAGCGTGGCCAGAGTGTCACCCACCCACAGTTGCACTTCGCCCAATTGCCAGCCATCGTGGGTGGTATAGGAGACAAAGAGTTCATCATCCACCACATCGACGCAAACCAGTCCGGCATCCTTGGTTTGGCCTGCATAGAGGGTGGAACAGGCAGCTTCCGCGGGGATGTAAAGCTCAGCCGCCGCGGGCAGGCTGAAGCTGGTGAAGATGAGGGCCCCCAAGGTGCGTTTGATCATGTCATGGACTCCGATCGATTATCGAATGATGATGTTGTCTGCGATCCGGACAGCACCAGGTTGGGGTGATGTGGGACTTCAGTGGGCGGTATCTTACTGCTGTTCCAGGCGAAGACGAATGGGAGAAATTCCCGATTTTCAGCTATGGTGGAGGGGCTGAAAAAGGGAAATCCCGAAGTTGCAAATTGTGTCCCGATGTTGCCTTGCTAGTGTTCCAGAATGGAGCGTCCACAAGTCATGGGTTTTGCCGCCAAGGCGGCCTTGGCGTGATTGTTTCTGGCCAGATGTCGCATGGTTTTCGGGCTATTGGACTCTGGCAATGAATGGATATTCCGCCACGGGCTCCTTACCCAGCAAATGCCGGCGCAGCATGTCCAGTGCCGCCGCGCTGCTCATCAGTCGGACCAGGCCGCGGGAGCGGCGGCTCAGCAGCAGGGTTTGCGTCCAGACCCGGTCACGGCTGGCCAGGGCCAACACCACTGTTCCCACGGGTTTGGCCTCACTGCCGCCATCGGGGCCGGCGACGCCGGTGGTGGCGAGGGCCAGATCGGAGTTCAGCAAGGCTCTGGCGCCAACGGCCATGGCCGTGGCCGTGGCGGTGGACACCGCCCCATGCTGTGCCAGGATTTCCGCGTCAACGCCCAGGATTTTGATTTTGGCTTCATTGGCGTAAGTCACTAGCCCTTGCATCAGGTAGCCGGAACTGCCCGGAAATTCCACCAGCATGCTGGTGAGCAGGCCGCCGGTGCAGGACTCGGCAATGGCCAGGGTTTTGCCGCCATCCAACATCAGATGGTGCACCTCTTCGGCCAGGGATGGTCGGTTCTCCGCCACCACCGCATCGGCCAGGGCGGCCTTGACCTCGGCGATGAAGGGGGGCAGGGCGTCAATGGCGGCATTGCCCCTGGCGAACAGTTTGATCTCGTTGTGGGGCATGGAGGAGCGATAGCCGACGGTAATGCCGGCAGGCACTGGCAAACCTCTGATTTTGTCCGCCAGCAGCGACTCGCCGTAGCCGAAAGTCAGCAGTTTGTGCAGGCGGGTGGGGGTCTCGATCTGGAATTCCTGTCTGATGAAGGGCAGGAACTGCTCTTCTACCATGGGTTTGAATTCAGAGGGTACGCCCGGGGTGAAAAACAGCCAGGCGCGGTTGAGTTTGACCCGGAAGCCGGGCGCGGAGCCGCTGGGGTTGTCCACCAGTGTCGCGGATGCCGGCAGCAGGCATTGCTTGAGGTTGCTGGCGGGCATTGTGCGGCCACGCTGGCGGAACCAGTCTTCCAGGTGCTGGCGCCAGCCGACGTTTTCTACCAGGGGCTCTCCCAGGGCCTTGGCCATGGCTTCCGCGCTGAGGTCGTCAGAGGTGGGGCCAAGGCCACCATTCACCAGGATGACATCGGCATGAAGGCTGCGTTCGCTGAAGGCTTGCACGAGATCGTCGAGGCGGTCGCCCACGGTGAGGCGGCGTTGCAGTTCGATGCCGTGATTCATCATCAGGTCCGCGAACCAGGCGGCATTGGTATCGACGATTTGGCCGGAGAGTACCTCCTCTCCGGTGCAGATCATTTCCAGTTTCATGGGGGCTCCGGCACATCGCGCCATCGGGATTCAGGTGAGGAATGATAGCGCGTTACGGAGTGGGACGGGGGGCGGTTAGAGGCTCATTCCTCGGAAGCGGCTTCCTCGGCCTCGGCAGCGAACAGTTTGAGGCGCTTGCCGGCTTCCAGGCTGACCTCCTCGGGTATTTCCAATCCGCCCAGCCATTGCGCCATGTCCTTGTCACCCAGGCCACTGGATACCACACTGACACCGGTGCAGTTGTTGAGGCACAGTACCCGCTTGCTGTCTTCCACGCTGTCTTCGTCTTTCAACTGCATGGGGCTTTCGAACAAGGACCACTGCCCATCCTTGGACTGCCAGAAGAAGTCCAGACCAGCCTTGGCGGCCTTGAGTTCGGCTTCCAGCCTTTCCTTGTCGGCGGTGACGGTTTTGAGTTCCTTGCGTGCAGTCACGAGGGCGGTGTTGAGATTGGTGTTCTCGCTTTGCTGGGTGGCGTTTTTCTTTTTCAGATCCACCACCTGGCGCTTGAGGCGCATGGGATCTAGGGCTTTCAGCTCCTTGAGCTCATCCAGCAGGGCCTTGTGTTCTTCCTTGGTTTTCTTGATCTGGGCCTTGAGTTGGGCGTCCTTCTTGTCGCTATCGATCATGGCCTCCAGACGCTCCAGTTGCACCTGCTGTTGCAGTTGCTCGAACTCGGCCTCGATTCCGGCAAAGTGATCGAACTGTTTTTCCAGATGCTCGAAGTCTTTCTTGCGCTCGAGGATTTCTTCGCGCAGTTTCAGTTCCAATTGCTTCTGGCGATCGAGCTGGTCATGGAGGGCTTGCTTCTCTTCCTCGAGCTTGCGGATTTCTTCCTTGAGCGTTGCGGTGCTGCGGAGTTCTTTCAGGCTGAGTACGGTTGCCATAGTGCGGGGTCTGGTTTAAATGTATGTGTCATGGGGTGGCTTCCCCATATGAAGTATCGGCGAGAATTTCGGCGCGGATTCTAGCAGAAAACAGGCGCCGGGGGAAGCCACCAGGAAGCCAGAGATTATTCAGCCCCTATGTAGGAGAGAGCCCTGCTCGCGACCATCCTGCAAAAGCCAGATGGCGGCCCAGGATTATTCAGCGCGTTCGCTATCAGGAAGTGAGCTGCTTTTGCTGCTCCAGCTCGCGGATGCGCTCGCGCATCTGCGTCAGCAGGCCATCCATGCCTGAACGGGCCAGAATGCCGCGGTAGGTTTCCCGGAAGCTGCCCACCAGGCTAATCCCCTCCACCACCACGTCAAACACGAACCAACCATTGTTGCGTTGGCGCAGGCGGTAGGCGACGCGGATGTTGATACCCTGGGCGCGGATCACGGTGTCCACGGAGGCGCGGTTGTCATTGATGGTCTCACCCAGTACGTCCACGGTCTCGTTGTTGTAGGCGTCTATGCGGCCCATGTAGGTGTTTTCCAGCAACTGGATGAAAAGGGCCTCGAACTCCTCGCGCTGGGCGGGGGTGGCCTCCTGCCAATGGTTTCCCAGCACCCCCTGGACGATTGCCCTGGAATCAAAAAAGCGCTCGATCTGGGCGCGCAGGCGCTCGATGGTTACTTCCTTGGGCTGGTCCTTGTCGGCAAGGATGCCAAGGATGGTATCCACCGCCTCGCTGACGGTTTCACGGGGGCCTTGGTCGGCAGCGGCTGAAAACGCCAGCAGGCAGCCGAGCAGCAGCCCCAATATTGCACCGGTCTTGCTGCCGGGGGCGCGGCTCCAATCCAGGCACCGTGCGGCGTTTGCCGTCGAAGAGCGGCGTAATGCTTCGGTCTGGCTGGTCAGCATGGATAGCAGGAATTTCTGGGTGGTGACAAACATGGCGTACATGGAGCTTCCGGGTATTGAGGCAAGTTCGCGGCTGCGAATTATAAGTCAAATCCGCGGGTTTGCATGTGGTGGACCGGGAAAATCAAGGCGGTCATTCAGGCTTGGTTTAGCTTCGGCACGGGTTCTTGGTCATGGCTGCAATGGGGCGGCACATCCCTGTGCCGCCAGGGGAGATAATGCCTTGGCGGCTCAACGGTTGACACGGGCATCGCGGTTTTGGATGTAGGCGCTGCGGAAGAAGGCGTAGGGGTCCAGGGCATTGGCGTAAAACGCTTCATAGGTGTCACGGTCCAGTGACAGGGTATTGGTCCCTTCCACGGTTCGCAGGACGACGATCTCATGCAGTTGCCGTTGTCGCAGAAATGGGTCCAGCATCACTGTGTTGACAAAGTTGGTGCTGCCGTCGCGCAGGCTGCTGGGGCCGATTCCGGGCAATACCAGGTAGATGCCATGGCCGACGCCGTAGCGGCCCAGGGTTTGGCCCAGATCCCGGTTGTCGCGCGCCAGGCCCATTTCCGTGGCAGGGTCGAACAGGCCAAGGATGCCGAGGCTGGAGTTGATCAGAAAGCGGCTGGCTTCAGTGCCAGTGGCTTTCATGTCCAGTTGCAGCAGGGCATTGAGGGCGGAGACAGGCGTGCTGAGATTATTGAAGAAATTGGCGATGGACAGCCGCGCGCCCGTCGGCAGGACGCGCCAGCCGCGCGCCACGGGTTTGGCCACGTGGCGATAGAGTTTGTCATTGAGGCGGAAGATGACACGGTTGAGCTCTTCCAGGGGGTCCGCCACTTGTGGCGATGCCGGGAAGTCGTCATCGTCGAAAATGAAAAAGTCGTCATCCTCATCCAGATCCTGAGCATGAGCCGGAGTTGTCGACAGTATTAGTGCCATGGCGAGAACAAGCCCGAATATTACCCTGGTGGTGCTGTTGCGGCCGTCCCAGGAAGAGGGGGGCAATATCTGGACGGGTTGAAAAAGGCGATCAATGGGGGTCATGGGGCTTCCTTTTCCCAGCAACTCAGTTGCGCGATGGGACGATGCGAATGGGTTCCGGTTCAACATGAGGAAAGGTGTTATCCCGGGCCATGGGTGGAGCTGCTGGTTGCAGACGTGGCCTGGGCGGAGGGGCGTTGGGATTCTTGAGTGGTTCTGGTTTTTCCAGCACCGCATCTGGCGCTGAGTCCACGGCACTGACATGGGCAAAGCTGAAGTCGCTGTCACCACCGAGCCAGACCATGCCACGCGCATTTTCGACGGTGATGGCGCCATCGTAGACGCCACAATCCAACATCTCGCCCAGGGCGCAGTCATAGGTGCTGCCGGCGTTGGATGCACGACCACGGACGGTGGCCAGTGGCGTGTCGATGAGGAAGCCACGTTGGTCACCGATGACGCGCACGGCTCCCTGTGACAGCCGTAGATGCACGGTGGTATTGCCGTCTTGCTGGACAGAGATGGCAAGGGCTTGCAGGCTGGTGTTTTCCTCTAGGATCAACAGGCTGTCATCATCCAGGCGGATTTGCACGCTGCTGGCATTGTGGGTGCGCAAAGTCTGGCCGGGTTGCAGATCTTCACCACGGCTGGCATGGCGGCTGTCATCACCAGGTATGCCAAGGGTAACGTGACCGGTGATGGCGATGATTCGGGCCAGGCTCTGGCCTTGGGGAGTGGGTGTCGGGTCCGCGGCTTGGGCCAGCACGGCCAGCATGGCCAAGCTCACGGCCAGGCCGGATATTGCCCCAGTCTTGGTGCCGCGGCCTGAATTCATGATGAGCAAACCACTCCCGACCCCGTGTTGCAGGTGGAGTGGTGCCTGGGTCAGATGGTCACCACGCCGTTACTGTCGCCAAAGGACTCCTGTTCCACACCCAGTTTGTCCAGCATGCCGAGCAGGAGGTTGGACATGGGGGTGTTGTCGGCATTGCGGATGTGCTGGTTGCCCCGCACCCGGCCCGATGCCTTGCCCGCCACCAGCACCGGCAGTGGGGTGTGGTTGTGGGAGTTGCCGTCGCTCATGCCACTGCCGTAGAGGATCATGGAGTGATCCAGCAGGTTGCCGTCGCCATCGGGCGTGTCGCGCAGTCTTCCGACGAAGTAGGAGAACAGGTCCACATGGTAATTGTTTATCACGGCAAAGCGCAATTTGTTCTCTTCGTTGTTGGAGTGGTGGGACAGGGTATGGAAGGAGTCCCTCACGCCACTCTTGGGGTATACCGCGTTACTCAGCTCCTTGGCCAGCAGGAAGGTGGAAACGCGGCTGATGTCGGCCTGCCAGGCCAAGACCAGCAGGTCATACATGAGGCGAATGTGGTCTTCCACGTCGACAGGGATGCCGGCGGGCTTGGCGGGGATGTCCAGGTCGTCTTCCGACACCTGTTCGGCGGTCTGAATGATGCGGCGCTCGATTTCGCGGATATCAGAAAGGTACTGATCGACGCGGTCACGGTCGCTGGTGGGCAGGGTTTTGTTGAGGGATCTGACCTGCTCGGTCACGGAGTCCAGCAGGCTCAGGGATTGCTTGCGGCGGGCCAGGCGCTGCTCTTCAGTGGCGCCATCGCCGAACAATTGCTCGAATACTACCTGCGGGTTGTTCTGCATCGGCAGGGGCACGCTCTCGGACTGCCAAGAGATGGTGTTGCGGTAGGCGCAGCTCATGCCTTCGCCACAGCTGAGGCTGGCTTCCTCGATGGCCAGCTCAATCGAGGGCAGGGGGGTGCCCTGGCCAATGTACTGCACGGCCAGCTGGTCGGCGCTGATGCCCAATCGGGGCTGGGCACCATTCTGAGCCTTGGCGCCGGTGAGGTAGGCAGCTGCGGAACGGTTGTGGTTGGCGGTGGCGCCGCCTGGGCCATAGGCGAGCTGGTGAGTCAGGTCACTGACCACGGTAATCCAGTCACGATGCGGTTCCAACGGCTTCATGATGTCGTTGAATTCAAAGTTGCTGCCCTCTGTGAGGGGAGTCCACTTCGACATGGTGGCGCCATGGGGAAAGTAGATAGAGCAGAAGCGGGTAGCCGGGAGAGCTCCTGACTGGGCCAGGGCAGTGGTTGCCGGGACCATGGATTCCAGCAGGGGCAGGGCGATGCCGACACCGGCGCCGCGCAGGAAGGTACGCCTGGAAAGGTGTTTTTTACTCAGAAATTTGGCCATGGGTATCTCCCCCTATGCAATCTTGCTCTGATGCTGTCAATTCAATCAATCAAACTTTCTGTAATCTGGTTTCATGGGATCTCCGGCAGCCTGTTCAGCGGGCGGCTGTGCTCGCATGGCTGACCTGGTGTCCGCCCTTCATGCGCTTGGTGAAGGTATCGCTGGTCACGATGCCCATCACCAGGGCTGAAAAGCGGTTGTCCTCGATCTCTGCCTTGCGGGTGATTTCCCGCACAGCCGGCATGTCATAGTATTCAAGACCGCGCCCCATGGCATAAGTTAACAATTTCTCGGTCATGGTGGTCACGAATACCCCGGAGCGGCTCATCAGGGCCGTTCTCAGATCGGAGGGCGAATTGGTTGGAGAGCCATCAGCCAGCACACCGGAGGCATCCACCGGGCTGTCACCGTCATACAGGCGCCAGCCGCCAATCATGTCAAAATTTTCCAGGGCAAAGCCGATGGGATCGATCACGCTGTGGCAGGAGCCGCAAACCGGATCGGCGCGATGGGCTTCCAGACGCTCCCTGATCGAGGAGGTGAGAAC
>JBJHAY010000120.1:0-9440 GCA_050485205.1 Gammaproteobacteria bacterium | reverse complement strand
GCACTGGGAGGTGTTTGTCGCGGCCCCTAACCCCCCCGGCCCGGCGCCCGGCCCAGCCACAGATTCTGCATCACAGGTGCCACTGAACCATCGCAGGTACCACTGAGCTGCCACAGCCACCACTGAACCACAATCAGGATAGCCCCATGCCAGCAAACTGCAAGGCCGGCTCTGAACTCAGGGCAACGCAAATACCCAGGTAACGCCCCCCTGCGGCACAATGGTCTCCTTGCCCTGCAGGCTGTCCAGGCGACGCTGCATGCCCGCCGCATCGATACCCCAACCCGATTGCACCGCGATGTATTGCTTGCCGTCCACCTCGAAGCTGGTGGGTATACCGATCACCCCGGAGTTGGTGCGGAACTGCCACAGTAACTCGCCACTGCGGGCATCGAAGGCGCGGAAATAACGATCGGCGGTGCCACCGGTGAAGATCAAGCCGCCACTGGTGGAAAGAATCGGCCCCCAGTGGGCCAGGTCGAAGCGTTGGGTCCACACCCGTTCTCCGGTGGCCATGTCCCAGGCCTGTATCTCGCCGATGTGTTCGGCGCCGTCCATGATGTTGGCGGTGAGTCCGGTGATGCCGGTGAAACCCTGGCCCGGCCGGTACTCGGTTTCCTGCCCGGCCATGGTGGTGCAGTAGTTGTCATTGGCGGGAATGTAGAGATAGCCAGTATCCGGGTTATAGGCGGCCGGTGGCCAGTTCTTGCCGCCGGACAGTGAGGGGCAGTAGTTGGCGGGCCTGCCCATGCCGGGCTTGTGATCCATGTTGTATTCGGGACGCCCGGTGACCGGGTCTACGGCTGTGAAGACGTTCTGATAGACGAAGGGCTTGGCTTCCAGAAAGCCGATGGCGTCCGCCTTGCGCTCCAGGAACCAGAGATAGCCATTGCGACCGGGATGGACCAGCGCCGGCACAGTGCGTCCTTCCCGGGGCAGGTCGATCAGCAGCGGCGTGGAGACTTCATCCCAGTCCCAGGAGTCATTCCAGTGATACTGGTGATAGCCTTTCAATTCGCCAGTATCGGCATCGAAAGCCACCACGGAGTTGGCATAGAGATTGTCGCCGGGACGGGCCTCGCCGATCCAGGGGCCGGCATTGCCGGTGCCCCAGTAAGTCAGATTCAACGCAGGGTCGTAGTGGCCGGTGATCCACACCGGCGCGCCTCCGGTTTCCCAGCTGTCGCCGGGCCAGGTATCGTGGCCGGCTTCGCCAGGACCGGGGATGGTGTAGCTTTTCCAGAGTTCCGCGCCGGTCTCCGCATCCAGGGCGGTGACAAAACCACGGATGCCGCGCTCGCCACCGGAGACCCCCACCATCACCTTGCCATTCACTACCAGGGGAGCCATGGTCATGTAGTAGCCGTTGCGGTAATTTTCCACCGGCTGTTCCCACACCACCTGGCCGCTGGCGGCATCCAGCGCCACCAGCACCGCGTCCGAGGTGGCCATGTAGACCTTGTCCCCCCACAGGGCAACGCCACGGTTGGTGGGATGAATCAGGCTGATATCGAAGGGCATCTGACGCCGGTACTGCCACAGCACGTCGCCACTGGCGGCATCGATGGCCATGACATTGTTGAGAGGGGTGCTGATGAACATGACACCATCATTCACCATGGGAGGCGACTGATGGCCTTCGGTGAGTCCGGTCGAGAGCGACCAGACCGGTTCCAGTTCCTTGACGTTACTGGTATCGATCTGGGACAGGGGGCTATGGCCCCAGCCTTGATAGTTGTGCCGGTACAGCAACCAATTGCCGGGCTCGGGGTTGAGCAGACGTTCCTGGGTCACCGGGCTGTAATCACTGACCTGGGCTTGCGCCAGAGTGGCAGCCAATGGCCAGATGGCCGTGGCAAGGAAGAGCGGAGTCAATGCCGGCAGTGTTTTTTTCATGGTCTTTCCCCTCTGCTTGTGATGCTTGCTTATTGTTGTTTCGCCTGCTTGTCGAGATTCCATCTGCAACAGGCTATCACGCCGCGCCGACCAGGGCCCGGCAGCCCGCCACCGGTCATCAGATGCCGAATGGCGTCAAGCCCGGTTGTTGAAACCCTACCCTGCCCTCGAACTCCCCGGCCACCACCAGCACCCCATCCCGCTGGGTCAAGGGCAAGGCCGCCAACTGCCAGGGCGCGGGGCCACCCACCACGCGGGCGCTGTCGCTGGGATCGAACTGGGATTCATGGCAAGGGCACTGAAAGCGCTGAAATTCACTGTTCCAGTCGGTGATATCGCAGCCGGTATGGGTGCACACGCCGGAATAGGCCACCACACCCTCCACCGCGCGCGCTGCGGTCTCCTGATTGAAGCCGGCGGGATCAAGTCGCTTCAGCACAATCTGGTTGAGACGGCTGCCATTGCGGACGATGCCCGCGGGATCCATGGCCCAGGCAAAGATTTGTTTTTCTTCCACCTGCAGTTCATCGACAGTGATTACATTGCCGGCATCATTACCGAAGGCATGCACCAGCACATCATCACGCCGCGGCGGTTCCAGACTGGCAGGATCGGGCTGCGCTGACTGTGCCAGAACGGGCAGTTCCAGACCCACCGCGCATAAACCGCACAGGACTCCACGACGGCCAATGGGCTGTGAAACTGGCTTGAACTTGCCGGACATGCTTTCCCCCTCGTGATTGATTCTCTTGATTGCTTCTTATTGGATTTTTATGGTCTGGGATGTTGACCCCTCCACACAGGGACAGGGGCTTTTTGAACAAAGACACATAAATAGCAGGATTCCTCCAGCCGGGAAAGTCAAAATCCCTTCCCGTGCGAAAAAATTCCTTGGTATTTACACAATCCGGCAAGCCATTCCATTGCCATCCGGTCATGATGCGAGTAAGCTTCGCGTCAAATACTGACCCGCCAGTCATTTTTTAGGGAAGCCAACAGTCGTCATTCCACAGTGCCCATGTCCGTGGCACCAGCAGGGCGGCGGCCGTGATGCTACCTGGATCAGGATTTGGATCCAGCACTTGTTTTGCCGCGTAGTCACTGCATCGAATCGACGGCAATACAGCCTCTATATACAACCAGGATGCGCCTACCAGCGTCAGTATTGAGACAAGGAAGCCCGACAGGGTCTCAACTCAAAAGGTTCGGAATCCATGCGCAAGCTAAAAAAGCTGTTGCCGTTCATCATCATCGTTCTCTCCATCGGCGTCGCCATCAGCCTGGTGAAGTCGCGCCCCCCAGCGCAGCAGGCCGAGGTGGTTCAACGCGCCATCCTGGTGGACGTGATTCCTCTTTCACGCCAGGACGCCCACATCACCGTCGCTTCCCAGGGCACCATCGAACCCCGCACCCGCACCAATCTGGTGGCGGAGGTGGCGGGCCGGGTTATCGAAGTGTCTCCCGCCTTTGTGGTCGGCGGCTTCTTTCGCGAGGGCGAAGTGCTACTGCGCCTGGATGACCAGAATCATCGCGCCGCCGTAAGCCGTAACCAGGCTGCCGTGGCGGCAGCCCGCAGCCAGTTGGAGCAGGAACGGGGCCAGGCCGACGTGGCTCGTCGGGAATGGGACCGCATGACCCCAGAGCGCCAGGGCCAGGTCAGGGCCAAGGAGCTCTATCTGCGCGAACCCCAATTACAGGAAGCCCAGGCCCGGCTGGAAAGCGCCGAGGCCGACCTGGCGCAATCCCTTTATGATCTGTCACGCACCACCATCATTGCCCCCTATGACGGCATGGTGGCGGAAAAGAATACCGACCTGGGCCAGTTCGTCACGACCGGCTCCAGTCTGGCACAGACCTTTGCCGTGGATTACGCCGAGGTGCGGCTGCCGATTCCCGAGAACAAGATTCAATTCCTGGAACTGCCGCAACTGGTGCGCTGGGGCAGCAATGAAACCGGCAAGGGCCCGGAAGTGGCACTGATCACTCGCATGGGTGGTGAAGAACAAGTCTGGAATGGTCGCCTGACCCGCACCGAGGGTGTGCTGGACACCCGCTCAAGGGTCTTGTTCAGTGTGGTGCAGATTGAGGATCCCTACGGTCTCTACAGCGGCAACAAGAATGGTAATCGCAAAGGCGAACCCCTGCGCATCGGTACCTATGTCAACGCCAGCATCCAGGGACAACTGCTGCGGGATGTGATCGTACTGCCACGCCACACCCTGCAGGCCACTGACCTGATCTGGGTGGCGGACGCGGAGAACCGCCTGCGCGCCCGCCAGGTGGAAGTGGTCACCGTGAATGGTGACGAGGTCTATATCCGCGACGGATTCGAACCCGGAGACAAAGTTGTTTTCACCCGCCTGGAGAACCCCCTGAGCGGCATGGTGGTGGAAATCAACGAATTGCCGGTTCAGGCCATCAACTAAGCCCGGGAGCTGCACGGCATGAACAAACTGGGAGAACAGAAAGGCATCATTGCCTGGTTCGCTGGCAACCACGTGGCCTCCAATCTGCTGATGGTGATAATCATCTGCGCCGGGCTGTTTTCGGTATTCACCATCACCAAGAAAGCCATGCCCGACATCGAACTGCCGATGATCCAGGTGCGCATGGCCTATCCCGGTGCTTCCCCGGCGGACGTGGAAAGTGGCCTGGTGGTGCAGATAGAGAAAGCGGTGGAGGATGTGGATGGCATCACCATGATCCGCTCCGTGGCCACCGAGGGCTCCGCCCAGGTCACCCTGGAGGTGGACGAGTCCTATGACATCAATGAGGTACTCAACGACGTCAAGGTCAGAATCGACAGCATCCTCACCTTTCCGGTGGACGCTGAACCCCCCATCGTCATGCGCACCACCGTGCGCAACGATGCCATCCGGCTGGAAGTCTACGGCGACATGGATCCGGTCACCCAGAAGGAATTGGCCAAGCAGATCCGTGACGAATTGTTGCAGATCAGCGGCATCACCAGCGTCACCCTGGCTGGCGCCAAGCCCTATGAAATCAGCATCGAAGTCTCCGAGGATACCCTGCTCAAATACGGTTTGACCCTGGACCAGATCGCCCAGCGCATCCGCGCTTCTTCCCTGGACCTGCCCGCCGGCTCCCTGCAAACCGCTGGGGGTGAAATTCTGGTGCGTACCCAGGCCCTTGCGTACAACTTTCGAGACTTCGAAAAAATCGTGCTGGTGACCACCCCCGACGGCAGTATTCTGACCGTGGGCGACATCGCCACCATCGTCGACGGCTTCGAGGACACAGAAAACTACGCCCGTTTCGACGGCAAGCCCACCGTCAGCATCACGGTGCAGACCACCAGCAACCAGAACATGCTGGAGGTGACCGAAAAGGTCAGGCAGTTCGTGGCGGACAAGAAGGCCCAGCTGCCGGAAGGTATCAATCTAGATGTCTGGCAGGATACTTCCTACTACCTCAAGGACCGTCTCAACCTGATGACCAACAACCTCCTCATGGGGGCGATCCTGGTATTCATCATCCTGGCCCTGTTCCTGGAGTTGAAACTGGCATTCTGGGTCATCGTCGGCATTCCCATCTGCTTCCTCGGCGCCTTCGCCACCATGCCACTGGTGGGCATCGACCTCAACATGCTGAGCCTGTTCGGCTTCATCATGGTACTGGGCATCGTGGTGGACGATGCCATCATCATCGGCGAAAGCGCCAATCGCAGTATCAACCAATACGGCCACAGCCTGGACAGTGTGGTGCATGGCACCAACCTGGTGGCCATTCCCGCCACCTTCGGCGTGCTCACCACCATCGTCGCCTTCCTGCCACTGTTGATGATCAGCGGCTTTGTGGCCGCCTTCACCGCTTCCATCGGCTGGGTGGTGATTCTGTGCCTGATTTTCTCCCTGGTGGAATCCAAGTGGATTCTGCCTTCCCATCTGGCCCACTTCGGCAAGAAAAACGCCGGCGGCACCTTCGACAAGATTCAACAGAGCTGCAACCGCGCCCTGGCTCGGTTTGTGGAAAAGTACTACGTGCCGTTCTCCGCCAAGTGCATCGAAAACCGCTACACCACCCTGGCCACCTTCATTGGCGCCCTCATCATCAGCCTGGGCCTGCTCGGTGGTGGCATCGTGCGGGTGGTGTTCCTGCCGGAAATTCCCAGTGACTTCATCAGGGTCTCGGTTTCCATGGTGGATGGCAGCCCGGAGGAACAGACCCGCGCCACCATGAGCAGGCTGGAACAGGCCATTCTGTCCCTGGATGGCCAATTCGAGTTCCGCGACAGCGAAACCGACGAGATTTCCACCAGCATCGTCGACCACTTCCTGATCATCGGCAGCAACGCCGCCTCCGGCAGCGCCATCATCGAACTCGACAAGGATGTGGCCAACCAAGTGCCCTCGGAGCGTATCACCGGCTATCTGCGCAGCTATGTGGGCAATATGCCCGGCCTCAAGAACATGACTTTCTCCGCCGCCCAGAACTTCGGTGGCAGTGCCATATCATTTCAATTGGTGGGCAACAACCCGGACGAGCTGACGGCAGCCGCCAACGAACTGGAGTCCAAACTCTATTCCTACGACGGCCTGGTGAACATTACCAACGCCGCGGTCAACAACAAGGATGAGATAAGGCTGCAACTGACCCCTCGCGGCGAGATCCTGGGCTTCACCCTCAACGACCTCACCAACCAGGTGCGCAACGCCTTCTACGGTGCCCAGGTGCAACGGCTGCAACGGGGTGACGACGAGGTGCGGGTGATGGTGCGCTATCCCAAGGACGAGCGTGAATCCCTCGGGCATGTGGAGCGCATGTACGTGCGTACCTCAGGCGGCGACCTGGTGCCCTTCAGCGCCATCGCCGACTTCAGCAGCGGCCAGGGTTATACCCGCATCAACCGGGTACAGGGTGAGAGATCGGTTGCCATCAATGCCGACATCATCGCCTCAGTGGTGGAGCCCGGTGCCGTGGTGGCGGAACTACGCAACGAATTCTTCCCCGAGTTGTTCAGCCGCTACCCCAGCGTCAACTTCCGCACCGACGGCGGTACCGCGGAGCAGGCCAACATCATTGGTGACATGGGGCGTGGCATGTTGTTTGCCCTGTTTGGCATCTATGCCCTGCTGGCGATTCCGCTGCGCTCCTACACCCAGCCCCTGATCATCATGGGAGTAATTCCCTTCGGCATCATTGGCGCCATCATCGGCCACTTGGTCGTGGGGCTGCCACTCAACTTCATGTCCTTCCTCGGCATCATCGCCCTGTCAGGGGTGGTGGTGAACGACAGTATCATCATGGTGGATTTCATCAATCGTGCCCAGGCCGAAGGTACGCCTCTGGTAAAAGCGGTACTGGATGCCGGCTCCACGCGCTTCCGGGCGATCCTGCTGACCTCCCTGACCACTTTCTTCGGTTTGGCGCCCATCCTGGTGGAAACCAGCATGCAGGCTCAATTCGTGATTCCCATGGCCACCTCCCTGGGCTTTGGCATTGTTTTCGCCACCGTGATCACCTTGATCCTGATTCCCAGCATGTATGTGATTCTGGAAGATTTGAAGGGACGCAAGCACAAGCGCCACGGCGAAGAAGAACTGGTGTTGCGGAGCCAGGTTGCTGGTGCCTGAGCGCCCAGGTCCTTCAAGGTAACCGCCAGCAACAACAGTGGGGTCATGCCACGTCCTCCTCGATTGACAGGGCTTCCGGATGGGAGTCATGAAAGTCCATGGCATAGGCCAACTCCCCCTCGGCCTCGGCGTGCAAAGTGAGCAGCGGTTGACCCGCCTCCACCAGGGAACCAAGACGCACATGCATCTCCAGCCCCGCCGCCGGTGCCTCTGGAGCGCCCGCCAGGCTGGCCAGGCGTGACAGGAAACGGTTATCCACCATCGACAGGATACCGCGCCGACGCGCTTCGATGACCTTGGTGAAGGTTGCCCTGGGGGGTGTTTTCAGGCCTCCCTGAGCCTTGCAGATGGCTTCAAACTTGGCCCAGGCCTGGCCGCTTTCCAAGGTTTGGCGAGCCTGATTGATGCCTGCACCTTCGGCGCAAACCCCGCCCATTTCCAGCATCAAGCCCGCCAGCATCAGGGATTTATCGCGCAGGTCCTGGGGCGCGTCATCCTGGTTCCGCAACACCGCCAACAGATCCCTTGCCTCCAGGGCCGGCCCGATACCGACGCCGATGGGCTGGCTGCCGTCCGTCATCACGGTTTCCACCTTCAAGCCCATGGCGGCGCCGACTTGCCGCATCATCATATCCAGTCGCTCCGCCATTTCCGGGCTTCTGACCTTGGCTGAAGGTCCCACCGGAATGTCGATCAACACGTGGGAGGAGCCGGCAGCCACTTTCTTGGAAATGACCGAGGCCACCATCTGGCCTTCACTGTCCAGGTCCAGAGCACGTTCAACCCTGATGATGACATCGTCAGTGGGGCTCAGTGCCACCGAGCCCCCCCAGGCCAGGCAGGCGCCCTCTTTTTCCACCACCTTGCGCATGGCCTTGAAATCCAGGGCTACCCGGGTCAGTGTTTCCATGGTGTCCGCCGTGCCGGCAGGAGAGGTGATGGCGCGGGATGAAGTCTTCGGCATCAACAAGCCATTGGCGGCAACGATGGCCACCACAATCGGGGTGGTGCGATTGCCCGGCAGCCCACCGACACAGTGCTTGTC
The DNA here is from genome assembly GCA_050485205.1 of Gammaproteobacteria bacterium. GTDB lineage: Bacteria > Pseudomonadota > Gammaproteobacteria > Pseudomonadales > Pseudohongiellaceae > JAVVEZ01. The sequence goes on along the minus strand of JBJHAY010000120.1, from coordinate 905 downwards.
CACCACAATTTTTCCCTCGCCCCAGTCATAGCGGCGGCCTGCCTCCACCATGGCACGGGTGATGTTCTGGGTTTCCTCGACACTGAGATTCTGAGCAGCACAGGCTGTCACATAGGAAGAAAGTTGAATGTCCGAGTAGCGTCCAAGATTGATGTCGTCGATGATGTGACGGGCACTGTCCAGGGTAAAGGGCTTGCCGTAGAGCTTGCCACGCACAAAGCCCATGGAGCCCACCGGGGGCGCATGACGAAAGCGGGCTTTCTCCCCTTCCCTTGCCTGCAACAAATGCCAGGCTGCCTCGCTGAGGCCAGCCTTCTGGTGAGACAGCAGGTTACCCTTGACGATATTGAGAGTGGCAATGATGCTGCGCCTGCCGCAATGGATTTCCACCCGGCCCTGGGCACTGAAGCCCTCGGAACGGCAGACATGACAGTCGTCCCGCATGTAGACCACGGGCTCCTGGTGGGTATCGATCCCCAGGCGGGTCAGATAGAGAAAGTTGATGTCCATCCGCGGCCTGGGGCTTCAATCCTGGCGGAAATAAAAGAATTCCGCGCCATCCTTGAGGTCGGCCTCGGTTTCCACATAGCGCACATCACTCTCACCGGCCCTGGCGGCCAAAAAAACCTCGCGATGAGAGTGGCCCGCGGTACGAGCCACCACCCGGGCCGAGACCGGGTTGGCGACAAAGCGTTCAAAATAGTCCTGCACTTCCTCCCTGGTAACCGCCGCCACTTCATCCGCCATCATGCGGGTGGAATCAGCTTCGTATTCACCAATCTGAATGTCACTCCAGAAGCGCCCGCTGAGGGCATTGAGACGCTGAGGGCGTTGCCGCAGATTATTGAGCAGGCCGGCGCGCATTTCCTCAAAGGTAGCCTCCGGCATGTCCCGCAGGCGGTCAC
>JBJHAY010000119.1:0-9499 GCA_050485205.1 Gammaproteobacteria bacterium | reverse complement strand
GTGTCATGGTGGGCGGAGATCAGGAAGCCTATGACAAGGCCCGTCCAGTAATCGAAAGCTTCGCCGCCGCCATTGCCTTGATGGGGCCTTCAGGCTATGGCCAATTGACCAAGATGGTGAATCAGATCTGCATTGCCGGCCTGGTTCAGGCCCTGTCGGAAGGGCTCCACTTCGCCAAGCGTGCCGGACTGGATGCGGAAAAAGTCATCAGTGTCATCAGCAAGGGCGCGGCTCAGTCCTGGCAAATGGAAAACCGCTACAAAACCATGATCAACAATGAATTCGAATTCGGTTTCGCGGTGGATTGGATGCGCAAGGATCTGGGCATTGCCATGGCGGCGGCGGAAGCCAACGGCGCCTCACTGCCGATTACCCGGATTGTCGATGGTTACTACCAGGAAGTTCAGTCCATGGGCGGAAACCGCTGGGATACCTCCTCACTGATTGCGCGTTTGGAACGCAAATCCTGAACACATGAATGCAAAGAGCTGGCAGCATCCACATGACTGCCGTCAGCTCTTTTCTTCACGGCAATAAAAACCTTTCAATCAATAAAGCCAGGGTAGAACACCAAGTTTTGGCAACTCTTGTGAACGCAGACACGATGCGGCCTGTTCGCCTCAACCACCTGCATCCGGCAACAATTATTGAAACTTTTCTCCATTGGTTAATGATAATTTAATATTGCTCTGTCACACTTTCATGCCAACCGCAGGAAAGTCCCCCAGCGCAAGGCTATCGCCAGACATTTTTCCATCCGGCCTGTTGACGCCACCTATCCAGTCACCTAGAATCGGCGCAGAATTGACTTGAGCGAGCAGTGATGCAAGATGCATTTCGACGACAGCCAGGCGCAAATTCTCAGGTTGGACATCGCCGGTAAACCCATTGAGTGGTTGACCTGGCAGGAAGCCACCACCCTCTACGCCAGGGATCTGGTCACCTGGACCCTTGGCGACACCATCCGCACCGTCCACGGCGGCACCTCCCGTATCACCAACACCCAAAGCAGGATTGAATTGCACAGCATTGTTGCCTGCGCCGGAGAGGTATTTCGTGGCCTTGCGAAAAAGCCCGCGCTCACCAACAAAATTCTGTTCCGCCGCGATCAGAATCTTTGCCTTTATTGCGGCAAGACTTTCGCGGACCGTGATCTCAGCTGCGACCATGTGATTCCCACTTCGCGCGGCGGCCGCAATGTATGGAAGAATGTGGTGGCGGCCTGTCGCCGCTGCAACCACTTCAAGCAGAACCGCACGCCCGAGGAAGCCGGCATGGAACTCCTGGCGCTGCCATACGAGCCCAATCCAGCAGAATATCTGGCCCTGGTCAACAGCAAGCGCATACGCGCCGATCAGATGGATTTTCTCAAGGCCCAGTTCTCGAAGAATTGCCGGCTCATGTAGCCTTGCAGGCTGCTGCCGCAAGCGCCGGCTTGGCGGTGATACCGCTGCCCCTACTCAGCCGCGCAGGAAGTCGCCTACTATTTTCAGAAATGCCTGCGGCTTTTCACTGTGGACCCAGTGTCCGGCGCCCTCGATTACCTTCAGACTGGCATTGGGGAAACGTTTAACAATGGCCTCCTGATGGCTGGGCAGAAGGTAGTCGGAGTTCCCGCCCTTGATGAACAGGGTCGGCCCCTGGAAACGTCCTGTCGCCTCTGGCGCCGCGGCAATGTGGTCATACTCCCCGGCCAAGACCTCTAGATTCATGCGCCAGACAAAGGCGCCGTTATCGTCCCTGGCCAGGTTGGTGAGCAGAAAATCCCGCACGGCCTTGTCTTCGATGTATTGGACGAGTTGCGTATCGGCTTGCTGGCGTGAGCTGATATTGGCCAGGTCCAGCGCCCGCAAGCCGGCGATTACCTGTTCATGGCCGTGACCATAGGTGACCGGTGCGATATCCACCACCGCCAGCCGGGCTACCCGTTCTGGCATGCTCAAGGCAAATTGCATGGCAGCCTTGCCCCCCATGGAGTGGCCCATCAGATGCGCCGACTCGATGCCTTGTTGATCCATCCACAGCGCCAGATCCTCCGCCATGGCCGCGTAGGTCATCAGGGGGTCCCAGGGGGAGCGGCCATGATTGCGGACGTCCAGGGCGTAAACTCGCCACTCACTGGCCAGTTCACGAGCGTGCAACATCCAGTTGCCCAACTGGCCGAACAGCCCATGCAGAATCACCACGGGGAAACCTTGGTCGGAGAATTGACGGTGGTGCAGCTTAACCGCCACTGGCGCGCCTCACCGGCTTGGTCATACTCAGCATCCTGTCCATCACACGACTACGGCCTAAGCGAACCGGGCTCATGCCAGGTTCTCGCGCACATAGTTCAAGACATCATCATGATGGGTCTTGGTATTGACCTTCTGCATGATATGCCTGAGCTTGCCTTCCCGGTCCACGATGAAGGTCATGCGATGCAGGCCCATGAACTCGCGCCCCATGAATTTTTTCAGGCCCCATACGCCATATTTGTCGGCAACCGCGTGATCCTCGTCGGACAGCAAGGTGAAATTGAGCTTCTCTTTTTCCTCGAACTTGGCCAGACGCGCCACCGGATCAGTGCTGATGCCGAACACTTTGATGCCATGCTTCTGCAACGCTTTCTGGCTGTCGCGCAAGGCGCAAGCCTGCACCGTGCAACCTGGTGTCATGGCCTTGGGATAGAAATAAACCACGACCACCTGTCCACGATAGTCCTTCAGGCTGTGCTTGTCGCCATGCTGATCCGGCAGGGTGAAGGCAGGCGCCAGATTGCCGATTGTAGGTAAGTTCATAGATATCTCCCATGTACCTTAGATATGAGTTGCCACGCCCTGTTACGAGCGGGCGCATGTGGATGGATTCAGGTATTGGTCTTCTTGCCCGAGTATTACGCTGGCAACAATGTGTCCAACGCCGGGGGCAGGTAGGGCCGCTCCCGCTGGTCAAGGGCGACGCCGGTGATTACCGCATCCAGGGCCACCTTGCCGCTGTCGATGGCCACGATCTGCTGCATGAAGGCAAACTTCAGCCGTGAAACCCGCCGCAGCCGGGTATCCACCCGGAACTGATCGCCACTTGTCAGGGAATGCCGATAGTCCAGTTCCGCCCGCACCACCACCAGATGAATACCGGCGCGGGTAAAGGCAGCAAAATCAATTCCGCCAACCTTGAGAAGTTCGTGCCGGGCATGCTCCAGATAGTGCTGGTAGACAGCGTTATTCACCACTCCCTGGAGATCACACTCGTAATCCCGTACCGCCATCGTCAGACTGAAAACGTCGTCCTGCATCATAGATCCCATCAGTGCTCCAAATCCAAACCGGCACTATACCAAAAATGGGCAAGGCTTCCCGTCCTGGCATGAATTCCCGTTCCTCACGACTTTTCCAGAGCCTTACCCACAGGACAAAACTCATGCGTGGCAAAAGCCAAGCAGACTTATCCACAGCCATGCACCATTGTGGCCGCCTGTGGATAACTCTGTGAAAAAAATCGATCCCGCATGCACCGACTTGAAGCAGACATTGGGCATCTGAGTCAAGTCCACATCCGAAATAAGATAATTAACAAATTAAAATCAATAAGTTAAACAACTGAACAAAATTCCGGCGGGAGTTAGCAACACTTGTTAACAAGCAGTGTTACTAAGTTTTCTTATGTGCATAAAATTATTGGAATTATCAAAAAAACAGGCTACCCGACCCTTGCCCTCAGCTTTAAAGGTGCTTCAGTACCTCGTCAATGCTGGCCTTGGCATCGCCGAATAACATTCGCGTGTTTTCCTTGTAGAACAGCGGGTTATCGACCCCTGCATAACCAGAGGCCATGGAACGCTTGAGCACTATGGTGGTCCTGCCCTTCCAGGGCTCCAGCACCGGCATGCCGGCGATCGGGCTGTCGGGCACCTCCTTGGCCGCTGGATTGACGATGTCATTGGCGCCAATGACGATGGACACGTCCACCTTGGGAAATTCATCGTTGATCTCGTCCATTTCGTAAACGATGTCATAGGGCACCCGGGCTTCCGCCAGCAAGACATTCATGTGACCCGGCATGCGTCCCGCCACCGGGTGAATGCCAAATTTGACGTCGACCCCGCTTTCCCGCAGTTTACGGCTGAGTTCAAAGACAGAATGTTGAGCCTGGGCCACCGCCATGCCATAGCCTGGCAGGATCATCACCCGATCCGAGCCCAGCAACATCTGCGCCACGCTGTCAGCGTCTATGGCCTGTACGTCCTCTGCGCTGCCTGAAGCGGCAGCGCCGCCATTGCCATTCCCGGCATTGCCGAAGCCACCTGCAATCACAGCCAGAAACCTGCGATTCATCGCCCGGCACATGATGTAGCTGAGAATCGCCCCGGAACTGCCCACCAGCGCCCCCACCACGATCAGTAAATCATTGCCCAACATGAAACCCGTGGCTGCCGCGGCCCAACCGGAATAGGAATTGAGCATCGAGACCACCACTGGCATGTCGGCACCGCCAATGGCCATCACCATGTGCACACCGAACAAGAGGGCGATCACCGTCGCCACCAGCAATAGCGTCAGCCCGCCATCAGCGGCGGACGATTGCAGGAAGCTGACCAGGTACCAAAGCGCCGCCAGCAACAGCAACAGGTTGAGATAATGACGCCCTGGCAACATAAGGGGAGCGCCGCTGATGCGGGCGCTGAGTTTGAGAAATGCGGTCACCGAGCCGGAAAAGGTAAGTGCGCCAATGATCACACCCAGATAAATTTCCACCAAGTGGATGGTCTGCTCCACACCTTCATAAACAGTCGATTGGTCCAGAAAAGTGGCAAAACCCACCAGCACCGCCGCCAGTCCCACCAGGCTGTGGAGGATGGCCACCAGTTCCGGCATCTGTGTCATCACCACCTTGCGCGCCAGCAGCAAGCCGATGGCTCCGCCAATCAACATTGCTGCCAGCATCAGCGCGTGGTTGTCGGAAACAATACCAATGATGGTGGCCAGCAGGGCCACACCCATACCAGTCATGCCAAAGTAATTGCCTCGCCGAGCAGTTTCCTGATGACTGAGGCCACCCAGGGCCAGAATGAAAAGAATGCTGGCGACCACGTAGGCCATGGTGATCATTCCCTCGGGCATGATGGATTCCTCCGGCAAGGGTTGATGAAAAAGGTGAAGGAACTATTTCCTGAACATCGACAGCATGCGTTGGGTAACGGCAAATCCCCCGACAATATTGATGCTGGTGATCAGGATGGCGATGGCCGCCAGATACTTCAGCGCCTCGCTGGACGATATCTGTAACAGCGCCCCGATGATGATGATGCTGCTGATGGCATTGGTCACGCTCATCAAGGGCGTATGCAGGGATGGCGTCACATTCCAGATCACCATGTAGCCGACGAAGCAGGCCAGCACAAAGACCGTGAAATGGGTCATGAATGATGTCGGGGCAACGGCACCCAATGCCATCAGCAGCACGGCAGCAGCCATTGCCATGGCAAGCTGCATTTTGGGATTCCTGGCGCTCTTGGCAGCCTTGGCCTTGTCCATCTCGGAGACTGCCGGCTTCGGCTTGGGTACTGCATAAAGCCGCGGCGCGGGGGGTGGCCAAGTGATCTCCCCTTGCTTGACCACAGTGACGCCACGGATGACTTCATCTTCCATGTCTATTTTCGGCTTGCCATCCTTGGATGGCGTCAAATCCGCAATCAGATGACGCAGGTTGGTACCATACAACTGACTCGACTGAGCCGCCATGCGCGAGGGCAGGTCGGTGTAGCCAATCAACGTGACTCCATGTTTCAGCACCACCTTGTCCTTTTCCGTCAGCTTGCAGTTACCCCCCATTTCCGCCGCCAGATCCACGATTACACTGCCCTCTTTCATGCTGCGCACCATGGGCTCGGTCCATAACTCTGGCGCGGCACGGCCAGGTATCAGGGCAGTGGTAATGACGATGTCCACTTCAGTGGCCTGACGCGCGAACAGTTCCATTTCCTTGCGGATGAATTCCTCGCTCATCACCTTGGCATAGCCGCCCTCGCCGCTGCCATCCTCCTCGTCGAAATCCAGCATCAGAAATTCCGCATCCATGCTTTCCACTTGTTCCTTGACCTCGGGCCTGGTATCGAAGGCACGCACGATGGCGCCCATGCTCTTGGCGGCACCAATGGCGGCCAAGCCCGCCACGCCAGCACCGATCACCAACACCTTGGCCGGCGGTACCTTGCCGGCGGCAGTGATCTGACCGGTAAAAAACCGGCCGAAGTGTTGAGCTGCTTCCACCACCGCACGATAACCGGCGATATTGGCCATGGAGCTGAGGGCGTCCATTTTCTGGGCACGGGAAATTCGCGGCACGCTGTCCATGGCCAACACCGTGGCGCCGGTGGATGACAGGCGTTGCATGAGTTCGGGATTGATGGCGGGATGGATGAAACTGATCAGTATCTTGCCGGCAGTGAGCAGCTCCACTTCATCCAGGCAGAGTTCGGGATGGGTCTCGGGCGGTCGCACCTTGAGGATGATGTCGGCAGTTTCCCACAGTTCCCGAGGGGAGGTAATGATATGCGCGCCGGCTTCCCGGTAGCTGTCATCGCTGTACTGCGCCAACTTGCCAGCCCTGCATTCCACGGCTACCTGGTAGCCGAGCTTGCGTAGCTGCTCGCACACTTCTGGGGTCACCGCAACGCGCTTTTCCCCTTCTCGCACTTCCCTAGGCACACCGATCCTCATCCACACCCCCCTTGGCACTAGGCCTGATTTGACGAACCAGGCCAAGCCTGATCCCGTTATTCTGGTACAAGGGTCAAACGGAACGCTGCCTCCGCGGGCCGGAAGGCCGACGGCAGGTACTGCAACATGGCTAGTAAACTATTATTGGCCCGGAAATTCAACAAGCATGACTAGTGGGAATACACACTATACCCAGGCACGCACTTTGGAGTTTGTCGGTCTAGGCTAAACGCACTGGCTATGTCGCTGGATAAAGCCATAGCTACTGGTTTTTTGCCAACCAAGGGAAGTGCCCTGCGCTCTTTGTTCTTGGTATGCTCCAATCGAATCACGTTCATTTCACAATCTATCTACTTCCATTTTATGCCCAAAATTTCCCTTTTTCTCGCCCCTGTCCTACGCCGATTGCTGGCGCTGCATTAGACCAGCCAGAAATTTTGTGAATGGCACTATATCACCGCCTACGCTGGCCGATTCCAGGGCTGCCATGTATTTTGCCCTCTGTTCCACAGGGATAACCAACCACGGATATCCACCCGAAGCCATCATGACATTCATCAAAAAGCGCCCCATCCGCCCATTGCCATCCATATAAGGGTGGATGTACACGAAAATGAAATGCCCTAACACGACCCGCACGGCAGCCTCATTTTCTTCAGCAAGCATTTCCAACAAGGCAGGCATGGAATCTCGCACAGATTCAGGCTTTGGAGGCACATGCATCGAACGGCGAATAAACACATCACCGTTCCGATAGCCAGCTAAATCACTGGCTTTTAAGATACCGGCTGTAACACTTGGCCCGAACATTTCCCGATACCAGTCTCTATGGTCGGCGCCAACAATTTCACCGGCATTTGTGCCCGCCAGTATCTGTCCAATGCTGGTTTTGACACGCTGGAAAGCCTGCCAGTAGCCTCGGGCAGCCATGGCTGAAACCTGCTCTTTGTCAGTGGCGTTTTTATCCGGGTTCCACGAACCCTCCCGAACACGCTCAATCAATTCGAGGGTAACGCGATATCCCTCAATTGACAGCGAATGATAGGCATCAGTGGCATAAATCTCTTCCAGCTGTTGCAGGTATTGCTCTGGTTTTCCAATTTTTCCCAGCCCGGGGGCTTTGGGGAAATTCATCAATACAGGGTCTCTCATTTCCTGCCACATCAACCGCAAGCGGTTAACATAGGGCGATGGCTCACGCTTCCCAAACGCAAAAGGTGAAGGCGCTCCAAACGGGTCGTTTACCCGCACATCGTATCCCGCAGCCTTCATGGTCTGAACAATTTCATTTGCTATTTCTATACGGCCTACATTTCTGAAAGCCCCTGCCAAACGGCCAGCGACAACGCTTTGGCCGCCATCAAGCAATTTGCCCAGCACTTGCGAAGCATCACGCACCAAAGCCAGGGCTGCTCTTACATCGGTTGGATTTCTGGTAAACAATGCTGGTGAAGCCGCCACTAAAGCTGCTGGCAAGGAAAACAAACGCAAACCATCTTTGAGGACAATTTCTTCGTGGCTGGGTATGGCAGCTTTTACCCCAAGAAATGATGTTTTGAAGGGCAGATCTATAACATTGTTTTGACCAGCAGGTGACCGCACAACAAGCTGTGCAGGGACTGCCCAGTTTTCGGCATGCAGCGAGATAGACTGCTCTGGCGATACGCACCAGTCTTGCCCGAAGCGCTTTTCACAGTATGTCGCACAAAATTTCCAGTAAGAGGCGTACCAAGCCGTACTTTCGCCTGCCGTTTCATCTGGCCGTGCAGGGATGTACCACCCCTTCATTACTTCCTGAATGAACCCGTTCTTGAGAAGCCTTTCTCTGTGAGTTCGGCTTAATTGGCTCGTCTGAATAGCAATACGACCGTCTTCTTGAAGCGCTTTAAGCGCTTCACGGGCTGAGGCAAGCTTCTCAGAGGGTATGGCCATGGCTTCCTACTTTTTTGCTTACGTATGGTTTCTAGTTTTTTGTGATGTATATAAAATCGTTTTTCGTGCTGTGCTATATTTAGTTTTTAGGGATGTGCGATTATTAGTTTATTATGCTTTTTTGCAATATGACAGAAAAGTTTTCAACACGGGAATCTTCTTCTCTGGCCAGTAGCGGAGAAATGAGTATTGTTGAGCAAAGTTGAGAAAAAGTGTGCCATGAGTGTGCCACGGCAGCTTTTTATGACGTTACGAAAACCGTAACCTATTGATTTGTATGGTGCCGACACCAGGAGTCGAACCCGGGACCTACTGATTACAAGTCAGTTGCTCTACCACAGCTGAGCTATGTCGGCATTACAAAAGGAGATGATGCTGTACACTCGGAGTTGCCCGGTGTCCAGGCCGCGCATGGTACCAGCAGAGCGGCCGTCGATCAATCCCGAAAATTCTTTTCCCGCGCTTTCCCCTCCCTGGTTGCGGTAGAATCAGCCAACACCACTTCCGTCAAAAGGTCCGTGCATGTCTTACCAGCCTGAACCCTACCTTGCACACTCCCCTACCGCCCCCCATCTCGCTCCTGCCTGGCAACAACTGTCGGCACAAGTGCCGCGTGCCCACACACTGAAACTCCAGGCACTTTTTGCTCAAGACTCGGCGCGAGCCCAGGACTGGAGCCTCAAGGTCGGCGGCCTGCTGTTCGACTACTCCAAGCACCTGCTGGATCAGGAGCTTCTGGATCTGCTGCTGGCCCTGGCCAGCCAACGGCAACTGCCGGCAGCCATCGAGGCCATGTTCAACGGCACCACGGTCAACAACACCGAGGCCCGCCCTGCCCTCCATGTTGCCTTGCGCAGCCCCAACGC
>JBJHAY010000118.1:0-9539 GCA_050485205.1 Gammaproteobacteria bacterium | reverse complement strand
GGGGGGACGCAACCTCGACCCGTCGGCCGGAGCTTGCAACTCCAGACAACGTGGGTTGGGGGTGGTGGCTCTTCCTCAGGATCAGGGTCTTGCGGCGGCACAAAATTGGAAAGCTGATTCGCCACAAAATTGCCGCTGATATACCAGGGACTGAAGACCACCGAAGTATTCTCCGTGGTGATTTTACTTGCCGGACTGGAAGCAATACCCCAATAGTTGAAACGGGCATCCACCACCGCGCTGTCTCCCCGCACTTTCATTAAATTCAATATTGATCGTTCTATTTTGACACTGCCATTATCAGCATAACCGGCTGGAATACCTCCCCCGGAATTGGGGAAGCCGTTCTCGAACAGATTGATGCTGAGGCCACCGGTGGCGTTCAGCCCCTCTATCACCAGATCAGCAACTCCGACCATTTCCAGCGCGCCGTCAACCTGAGAAGTATGACCACTGATGGTGACGTTCTCGATCCTGGCCCCCTTCACATCAAACAGGCCGATACCAAGTGCTCCAGCACTTTTCACCACCACCTTGCGAAGAGTCAGATTGGTGGTGTCATATTCGCCTGGGGGGCTGGTATTGGACAGGGTAATGATGCCAAACACCGGCGCATCCACTGTGAGGTTTTCAATGGCAACCCCATTCACCACGGCATGGGTATTGCCCATGATGGATATGCCATGCCCGCTGGTGGGCGCAATCGTGGCGCCGTCTTGAATACCCAGCAAGGTGACACCCTTTGTAATCTGCACGTTTTCCTCAAAAGTACCGGCAGTCAGTGCTACGGTGTCTCCCTCATGAGCGGCGCCGAGAGCACCATTGATACTCCCGAAAAAACGGAAAATATGGTTGCCATTCTCCAACGACGCCCGATGCTGGTCATCTGGCGTCAAGGCCACAACAAGCGGGCCCGTGAAGGTATTGTTTTCCACCAGTTTATTCAACAGCGCGGTGCCTTGCTCTTGACTCAACTGCTCCACAGAGCGCCAGACCGAGGCGGTTCTGTGGAAGGTATTGCCTGTTACCACATTACCTCTGACTCCATCTTGTTCATTTGTCACCTCGGGATAATTACCAATGCCAAAGCCCGCCGTTGCAGTATTACCGGTAACAGTGTTGCCCGCATTTTGCAGAGAAATTCCAACGGTGACATTACTGATGCTGTTGTTGGCGATGGTGTGGTTGCCTCCCCCTGCCTGAGTAGTGGTCTGGATCGCGGTGAGGACATTTTCAATCGAATTGCCGAAAATAGTCGCGCCATTGCCGGAGATGGATATACCCACATAGTGGCCAGAAGAAGGGCCTCGAATGGTGAAGCCCCTCAGGCTGACATTATTGGCGAATATGTCAATGACCCTGCTGGACTGTGGTGGCGTGCCGCTGTCCAGATATTCGATCACTGGCGTTTCCCCCTCGGCTGCCATCAAGGTAATACCATGGGGTGCATTCAGCCTGGGAAACCTCTCATAGCTACCATCCCCAGCAATAACGGTGCCATTGGTGCCCGCCAGGGCGATGGCAGCCACCAGGGGAGCCGGCCCTCCAGTGATAAAGGAGTCCCCTTTCACACTCACGGTATTGTTACTATTGTTCCATATCAATCCAGTGATACTGGCGGCTTCCGAGGGCGGCCATGCAGTGCCAGTACGGTAGCGTAGCGGCACACCGCCTTCAAATGTCGAGTTGGACACACTCAGTGGGCCACCATTCCAGTTTGTGGTCAGACTCCATACCGAAATGAATCCGGTGCCAGAGAGCACACCGGTAAAGGTACTGTTGGAGATCAAGAGACCCTGGGGATTGGTAGGTGACTGAGAGTTGGATATGCCGATGCCTGCACCATCGAAGACACTATGGTCGACCTCGATGCGCAGCGGCCCATCGGCACCAATGCTGCCGCCAGCGCTCGCATGGTAAGTGTCAAATTTCACCGAGCCTTCAGGATTGACAAAGACACCCGAAGCCCAACCATGGGCACTGACATTTTCGATGGTCACGTCAGTAACCCCGTAGCCAAACAGCACGCCTCTGGCCGAAGCAGTGTGCCCGGTGCCATCCAGCACCAGATTGGACAAGATATGGCCACTGCTTCCTTGCGGCATGCCCGCACTTTTTCCTTCAAGCCAGATACCAGGGTTGTCGTTGCCGTCATCTCCCCAGTCATGTCCGCCGACAATGGCCAGGTCGGCTATAGTAATGTCGTTATTGTTTCTGGTGCGGATACTGCCCTTGATGATGGTGGCGTTTTCGCCGCTGGGACCGGCCCCTCTTATTTCAAGGCCGTGCAGGTTGGCGTTCAATGGGATGAGGATATTTTCTGTATACTCGCCCGCCTCAATCAGAATAATGTCACCAGGTATTGCCGCTCCAATGGCTTCTCCTATGGTGCTGTAATCTCCACTTTGTCCTACCGTGATTTCATCTGAAATGGCAATGCCTGGCAGCAGGAGCAAGAACAAGCCTGCATTGGTCATCGATAACTGCTTCATTGATTCTCTCCCACAGACTGACCGGAATCCGGCCGGGTGCTAATGTAAGGAGAGGCTGAGTGGATGGCACTGAAAATTATGTAAAGAAATGTCGTGGAAATTACGGTTGAAAATCACCAAAAGGCTCGCTGCATGCTGCCAGCTCACACATGCGTACATCGGAGTTTACACAAGCCCCTGAATTTCGGCCCTTTCGCGTGTCCGCATTGACCTGTGAAAAATGTCGGTGATAATTAGTGACACTCACGGTCTATCTCCCGGTATACCGGAAAACAGTCCTGCTGGAATTCATCCGCGGGCCATCACTGCATTTGAATCGTTAGAGGAGCCTGATCGCATGTGCGACCTTCATACCCTGGAAGATGACAAGAAAGCCGCCCGCAAGGGGTTCACCCGCCGCCAGTTCAACACCTTCACCAGCGCCGCCGCCCTTGCCATGGTGCTACCCAGCCCGGCCAATGCCCAGGATGTGGTGGAACATGAGGTGGAAGTGACCACCCCGGATGGCGTGGCCGACTGCTACTTCGTGCATCCCGCCAGCGGCACCCATCCCGCCGTCATCGTCTGGCCCGACATTCTGGGCCTGCGCCCCACCTTCCGCATGATGGGCAAGCGCCTGGCTGAATCCGGCTACGCGGTATTGGTGGTGAATCCCTTCTACCGCAATGCCCGTGCCCCAGTGGTGCCGGAAGGTGCCAATTTCCAGGATGACGCCACCCGCAACATCGTCATGCCCATGGCTGGCGCTCTCAACCCCGATACCCACTTCACCGATGCCCGCGCCTTTGTGGCCTTCCTGGATCAGCAAGCGGCCGTCGATACCACTCGTGGCATTGGCACCACTGGCTACTGCATGGGGGGACCGATGGTGATGCGTACCGCCGCTGCCCGCCCCGATCGGGTCAAGGCCGGTGCCTCCTTCCATGGCGCGGGGCTGGCCAATGACAATCAGAACAGCCCACATCTGCTGATTCCGCAAATGCAGGCGCACATGCTCTACGCCATTGCCGTCAACGATGATGAACGCGAACCGGATGCCAAGCACATGCTACGAGCCGCCCATGACCAGGCCGGGCTGCATGCGGAAATCGAGGTTTATGAGGGTGCCAATCACGGCTGGTGTGTGCCAGGTTCCGCCGCATTCCATCAGGCACAGGCGGAACGGGCGTGGGAAAGATTGTTGGTTTTGTTTGAGCAGGCGCTGGCCTGAGGTCCTGGCTCAATGCCCCGCAGGCGATGGCATTTTGGTCGCCCGCGGGGCAAGTTCCTACAAGAACCTACCCCGCAGACGCCATAAATAAAAAGCACCCTGTAGGAGCGAGCCCTGCTCGCGACAACCCACAGAAACATACTCCCTCGCTTGGGAGCGGGCCCTGCGCGACAAGCCTTTATACCACCATGATCTCGAAACAACGCGCCAGGCTCAGCAACGGGTTGTTACCCACGGCCGGGCGCCATTCATGGGCCACATATCCCTCGTAGCCGGATTCGGCAATGGCCCTGGCGATGAAACGGTGGCTCAACTCCTGGGTCTCGTCGAAAATTTCCTCGCGGGTAGGAACGCCGGCCACGTGGATGTGGCAGACGTAATCCAGGTTGTCACGCATGTTGCGCACCACGTCGCCATTGGCAATCTGCACGTGGTAGATGTCATAGACCAGTTTGATCCGACTGGAACCCGTGCCCTTGCAGACGTCCAGGCCCCAGTTCAGATCATCGAACACCTGATCCGTGCGGTTGTCGGCGGCCACCTTGGAATTGGTGATCTCCATGCAGACATTGATACCCTTTTCCTCGGCATAGGGAGCCACCCGGGACAATATCTCGATGGCATGCTCCTTGCCCTCCTCCCTGCTCATGCCACGCCTTTCGCCCGGCAAGGCGATGAGATTGGGACAGCCTGCCTCCACGCACATGTCGATACCGGCACGGGTGGCTTCCTCGATCTGGTCATGCAGTTCACGACGGATCAGTCCATTTTCAAAGGTGGTGCCGGTACCGGTCATCAGGGAGGGCGCCAGGCCGTAATCACGCAGCATGCCGATCTGGTTGGGGTTGGGCAAGTCCATGGCGCTGAAGCCCAGTCGTGACAGGACTTCACAACGCTGCTCGAAATTCAGGTCAATATTTCCCCATACCGAGGCCATCACACTTTGCTTGAGCCGCCCCTGGCGGATGCCGAGACTGGCAGCTTCCTGAGCCGCGGCGGAAAACTGGGCGGCCAGCAGGGGAGAGGCAGCCACGGCGGCCAACAGATCACGGCGTTTCAGTGAGTATTTCATGGTGCTTATTCCTCTTTGATTGCTTGAAGCCTGCCCTGGCGCCGGATGTGGCCCGTCCCCCTGGGATGCCTCCTGGCGGCCAACGTGCGTGAACAATAAACGCGCCTTCCTGTCAGGTCAACCTGGCATCACTACTCCAGTTGCCGACCGCCATGCCTGCCTTGCCCAGCATGGGTATGGGCATTGCCGGGAGCTTGGGCTACACTCGCATCGTAATGCGGCCCACCATCAGGATAACAACAATGAGATCACGGCTGGCGCAACTGTTCCCACTTCTCGCTCTCCCCTTCCTGCTGTCCATGCCAGGGCGCCACATGGTGGCACAGCAGAACGTCCCCTTCCAGGGCGCGGTGCCGCTGGCGCCGCAGGGTCTGACCGGCGCCACCTTGGCGGATGGCCCCTTCGAGTACCGCACTGCGGAAGACATGGATATCCGGGTCAGCGTGGTGGCCCGGATTCCCTATGCCATGAGCCTGACTTTCCTGCCCAATGGCCACATGCTGGTGGTCACCCGCGAAGGGCTGATACGCCTGGTGGACAACGGCCAGTTGCGGCAAGCGCCAGTCAGCGGCGGCCCCGCCTCGGTGTTCCGGGCCGAATCCGGTTCACCCGGCACCGTGCATGGCTATATCGACATCGTGCTGCACCCGGACTTCTCCAACAACGGCTGGCTCTATCTCAGCTATTCCAAGCCCATGGCAGATGACAGCCATGTGCTGGCGCTTGGCCGTGGCCAGTGGGATGAGGAGAGTGGGTCACTGCTGGACTTCCATGATATCTGGGTGGCGCCGCCGGGTGTTGCCAGCGCCGGCCGCATGGTGTTCGGCCATGATGGCAAGCTCTACCTGACCACCAGCGGCCAGGATCCCCAGGACCTGCAAACCCTGGGCGGCAAGGTGTTGCGCTTGAACGACGATGGTGGCACTCCCGCCGACAACCCCTTCATCGGCCGCGACGATGCGCGGCCGGAAATCTACACCTGGGGTCATCGCGGCGCCCTCGGCCTGGCGGTACACCCCGTTAGCGGCGACATCTGGCAAAACGAAAACGGTCCCAACGGCGGCGATGAAATCAACCTGCTCAAACCAGGCGCCAATTATGGCTGGCCTGAAGTCAGCCTGGGGCGGACCTATGCCGGCCCCTGGCAGACGGGAGACCGTCCCACCCATGAGCAGTACGAGCCGCCCCTGGTATTCTGGATGCCTGCCATCGCTCCCTCCGGCATGCTGTTCTACACCGGCGATGCGCTGCCAAAGTGGAAGGGCGATATCTTCGTCGGCTCCCTGCGTACAGGACAGATTCCGGGCACGGGTCACCTGGAAAGGATTCTGATCAATGAAGACCTGGAGGAGTTGCGGCGCGAAAGCCTGCTAACGGATTTGCGGCACCGGATCAGGGACGTCAGACAAGGGCCGGATGGTTTCATCTACCTGGCGACGGAACAGCGGGACGGCGTGATTCTGCGCATCGAACCCGCCAATCCCTGATGATTCACGGAATTAACCTGGAAATTGCACCAGTACTCCTGTAACGGCCGTCGCGGCCCAGGCCTTGACTGGTTCGCGATTCGGGCTCAACTGTCACTTGCACGGCCTAACAATTCTGACTCAGACAAGACTTCAGGCAACAACCATGGCGCCGGTGACTGGCGCTCGAAGCGGTAGAACAGGTTGGGTTCGGAAAGAATGAAAATTTCTCCTTCAGGCCCCACCGTGACGCCTTCGGCCTGTGGAACTCGACGTGACAGCCCATGCGCTCCTGGCCACAGGGGCATGATGCTGACAGGCTGGCCATCGGGCGCGTATTCCACCAAGAGAGCGGATTCATCGCTGAGCACCAGGAGATTGCCGGTGGGCTCATGGAAGGAAAGCGAAGACAAATCACTCATGAACAGAGAGGGGTCCAGCCAGGACTTCCATTCCCGCATGCTGAGGTTCAGTTCACCTCCGTCCAACAGTTCGGCCAATCCGGTCATCTGAATGATTCGCAGGGGAAACTTCTCCTTGACGAAAAACAACTGCCCACCAGCGTGATCCCAGGTGACACCTTCCATGCCCACGTTGCCCATCATGCCGGTGCCAAGGGCGAAGCGGGGGCCTGATACCACGGAAATCCCGCGATCCCGCGGCCTGATCCGTACCCAGTGCAGTTGATTTTCCCTTTCATCGGCGATGATGAACAAATCCTCGCCAACATGGGTGATGCCCTCGGGGTCCCGCAAGCCTTCGATTGGGAGAATGCGCAGCACATCACCTTCGGTCGACAACTCCACCACTTGCGGAGGCCGGTTGATGACAGAGAACAAGGTGCCGGTGGCGGCGCTGTAGGTGAGCCCTGATGCATTGTCATCAATGCCCGCCAGGGGTTTGGCCTCGATGCCCACCCGGTAACCAGGCAGCCAAAGGCCCTTTTCAGCCCATTCCGCTTCCTGGGAGGAAGTGGCGAACCAGTACCAGGTCAGGGGAATCAGTTTGAAGTACACAATCACGCCAAGACAAAGAAATCCGGACAGTTTCCAGAAACGCCGCTTGCCGGGTAATGCCATGTGTTTTCTCCCGTCCGCCAGGGGTGGATGTGATTCTCATCATCCGTTATACGGCGGCAATCAGACTTTGGACAACGTTTTTATCCAAACTGCTGAAAAGGAGAGGTGATATCAAGAAAAGCTTGTGAAGGGCCGGCGTGGCGCCAGGATATGCCCTAGCAGGCCCGCTGCCAAGCCCAATAGCAGACCAGTCAGATCCATGGAATGATCCGTTCTGGCGGAAAGCAGGAATGGCAGGCTCAGAAACAGAGATACTAGCAAGCACAAGGTGAGCCAGAAACCTTTGGGATAGGACGATTTATGCCGAATGGCATCATGCAGGCAGAAGCCGAACAGGGCAAAGCTGGCCGAGGAAGTGCCCAGCATCATCTCCGGCCTCAGCACGTCCGGCAGCAAACGGAACAAGATTCCCGCAAGCAGCAGGAAAAAAACGAACAACTTCCATGGTGAACGCCACACCATGGCGGTGAGAGCCAGCGCCAAGGCGGCGTAGACCAGGCTGCTGAGCCAATGCAGCAGGCCCGAGTGCAACAATGGGCCCAGCAGCAGACGCCAGGGTGCACTCCACCAGGGATAATTCTCCACCAGTCCGAAGCGGGTAACGAGTCCGTTCCAATCCAGCCAGAAGCGTTGCAAGCCCACTTGCAGCAGCCCCAGCAGCAACATCAAGCCCCACAAGACGCGAATGTTTTTCCCCGCATGCAACACCATGCTGACGAGAAACATGCTTCTTTCCCGCAGAAACACCTGATGCCGCCGCGCCTGCCAGTGATCCACCCACAAAAACCCAAACAGCAAGCCTACCGTCAGCAACAGATTGAATACTCGCTGCTCCCGACCACCAGACAGGTACCACGCCCCCATCACCAACATGAGAGCGCCGACGTAGATGAGCAGGAAGCGATACTGCAAAAAGATGCGGTCACGAACCCCCTCCGCCACCGCATCCACGCACAAGGGTGGTCGAAACCTGACATCTCCGGGAGTGGTGACCAGCAGCGCACTGAAGGCATGGCAATAGGCCAGGGCCCGACGCACTCGGGCTTCACCCCATACGTAGCGGCCGCTGGCGGGATGCAGCAGCTGCCAACCCTCGGCGGCAACAGGATAATTGTCTGGATTGCGCCAGTTGACTTCCATGCGGCAGGATTACCTTGCGATCTTGAGCCGTCCGACTGACGACGGCGAGCTAACCCGGATATTACACCAGTCTTCCTGCCGCGGCCGCCCCAGTCAGATAAAAAAACACCGGTGCCTCCCCGTGGGAGACACCGGTGCCGTTCCTTGGTCAAAGAGAAAAGCCGGCTTCCACGCCGTTGACCACCACCTTGTAGTTACCAGGCTCCAATTCCCCGGCCTGAAGGGTAAAAGACTGCTTGTAGAACACCAGCATCATGATGCAGACGTCACCTTCAGGCTTGCTTTCCGCAAGCACCACATCGATTTCATTGCCCTTGACCGAAACAATGGGGTCCAGAATGGTGACACAGGCGGATGACTGGGCGCCTTCGATAACCACTTCCACTTCACCTGAAGCCTGATCAATCAGGATGTCAACGCTGTCCACTTCTGCCAGGCGGCCCGGCTGGGCATCGGCAACCTGGAACGTACCCTCGGCCACCTCCACCAGTTGGATGTCCCGATAGTGGGTCACACCGGCTTCGTCAAACACGGCACCATGGGGAATCGTAATGACCTTGTCCCGATACACCGCGGACGAAGGCCTGTCCAACACCAGGGGCATGCGCTCGCCGACAATCACCTGGGTAGTCACTTCACCCACTCGCTGAGTGGTGGCGTCAGGCACTTCTGCCAAGGCAGCCTGGCCCAACAACAATCCACTGGCAAAGCCCATCATCATCTTGCTTTTGTTCATCTCAATCTCCTTGATTACTGTCTTGGATTTCTCTCTTGCTTGCCAAGGAAGCCCTGATCACTCATGACTTCCAACCTGTGAGGCATTCTAGGAAGCCTCTGCCGGGATTGCTGTTAACACTTGTTGGCAAAATGTTATTAAATGTTCGTCAGGTTCAGAGGGGCGCGCGCTGATGGCGAAAGGGAATGCCGCTGATACAAGCAGGCCAGGCAACCGCTAGGGTAAAATGAGTCCGCAATAATACGGTTAGGATAGTGTCCACACGGGGCACAGCTGTCAGTTACTCCATGATTCAAGACCATCGAGAGGTCTACCACAATGAAATTTTCACATGCCTCAAGCGC
>JBJHAY010000117.1:0-9571 GCA_050485205.1 Gammaproteobacteria bacterium | reverse complement strand
GGCATACCAGTCGATGAGCAGTTCAGAAGAGTGCCTAGTCTTGCGATTCAGATCGTAACGATTCTCATCAACACGTCGGGCGCCACTTTCGGAACCACCGCTGTCAAGCCATCCACGTAGGACAAAATACTCGTTGAACCGGTAGCCAGCGCCAACGCCAGCGCCAAGGGTGCCGGCACGTGCCTGGATGAAATATTGGCCAGGCACGCGGTTTTCCTCGGCTACCGCTGGCAGGCTGGCTGCAGCGAGTGCAATAGTGATAAGTGTGGAACGAATATAAGCAGTTTTAATACAAGCATTCATGGGGTAACTCTCCTGATGACTTTGTGTGTGTATGTCCAAATGCAAAATCAGACAGGAGCAATTATCAATACTGTGGGGGCGCTGCGAATGTGCCGGAAGGCATGCCTGTGCGTATGACTTTTGGGCTATGAAATCTGACGAGAGTTGGGATAGTCTTGGCGGCAGAATTACCTTGAGAACATAAGATGAGCAACAATCCTTTTTCCGGTCAAGTTACAGGCGCGCTGGCAAAGCGTCTGAAATATCGATATCTGTCCCAGCACTTTTTCCAGCCTAAAGGTATGTTTCAGCTGCTGGGTTTGGTGGCGTGCTATGGCATCTACATCGCACACTTACAGGATCAAGCTCCTGCTGATGGTGATGACCAGCCGTTGACCATTGGCAATCAAGTGATAATTGATCAACTATTGTCCTGGCTTAGGCTGGAGGGTTTCTCGCCCACATTTCTGACTGGCCTGATATTTATGGTCTTTGCCGCCACGCTGATGATAGTAACCTGGCATGGCCAGAGGCAGTTCGCGAGTAAAAACCTGCTCATAATGCTGCAGATGTCCATCGGACTCCTCTACAACAATGACTTGTTACTGCTGCTTGCCGCACAGTACCCAATTGTGACGACACGTAAAACAGCCTTGTTGCTCTTGGGGGTTCAAACCATTGGCATGATCGCTGTGTGGAACATTGTATTGGCTCAAGAGCTGGGGATGATATCTTCAATTGACCTGGCACGGACTGGTAGTCCAGGTGTTGATGCTTCCATGACGGATCTGACCACAAAAATATGGGGCGGCTTATTATTGTTTGTCGCCTGGCAGACCTTCAGTTTTGGACTTGGCTATATTGCCATGTCCGAGCGTAGCCATCGTGAACGGCTTGCTGCGAGTAATGCCGAACTCCAGGCCATACAGCAACTTCTTGCCGAAAGCGAGCGCACAGCTGAACGCATGCGTATTGCGAGAGAACTCCATGATGGCCTTGGACATCACCTGACTGCCTTGGGCCTGCATCTGGAACTTGCTCTAAGGCAATCCGCATCAGCTGGTTCTACCGATAATTTCAATAATACCCATATTGAATCCTTGATTACTGCTCAAGGAATTGCTCAGGAATTGCTTACCGAAGTAAGACGGGCTGTAAGCCGTGAGCGCAGCGAGGAACCGATCCACCTTGAGAATTGTCTGCGTACCTTATGTCATGGGATACCTTCATTGATCATTGATCTAAAATTTGAAAAACAACTGGCAATCAAAAGCCCAGCCACTGCTCATGCCTTGTTCAGAGGGGTGCAGGAGGCACTTTCGAATGTATGCAGACACGCACAAGCGAGTCAAGTTTGGATTCACGTAGGGGAGGCTGATAATCAAGTGTTTGCCAAAGTGAAAGATAATGGAATTGGCGCTGACCGCATTGTGGCAGGCAATGGGTTGAGCGGCATGCATGAAAGAGTGGATATCCTTGGTGGAATAGTCGAAACCAAAAGCCTGGCAGGTGGTGGTTTTGAACTATGTATGTGGCTGCCACTTAGAGAGTCTTCATTATGATCAGGGTAGTTTTGGTTGATGATCAAAAGTTGGTCCGCAGTGGCATTGCTGGGTTGTTGGCATTGACCGAGGATATACGGGTTGTGGCTGAGGCTTCAAATATCAATGATGGCTTTCAGGCTGTTATTGAGCACAACCCAGCACTTTTGTTGCTCGATGTGAGAATGCCTGATGGATCCGGCCTTGAGTTATTGGCCCGCTTGAATGCAGCATGCAATTTACCGCCAACTATTTTGCTGACAACCTTTGATGATGATGAGGCTTTGATTCAAGGTCTGCGTTCCGGTGCCCGCGGTTTCTTACTGAAGGATATATCTCTTGAGCAGTTGGCGGACAACATCAGACGTGTTACAGCTGGTGGGACCGCTGTGCTGATGGGAATCACCGAGCGTGTAATTCAAGGCGTGACAGAATCCGGAGGCGGTTTCGATCATCTTGAAATACCAGACCCCCTGACGAAGCGGGAGCGAGATATCCTGGGACTGATGGCCAGCGGCCTCAGTAATCGGGAGATTGCGGAAACGCTGGGGAGCAGTGAAGGCACGGTTAAAAATCAAGTTTCCAGTATTCTCTCCAAACTTGGTGTGCGAGACCGAGTTCGCGCAGTGTTGCGGGGGATAGAACTTGGAATTGTATAAGACCCCAACCTTAGCTGTATTGAGGTTATATTCTATCCTCATTTTTCCTTACTAACTGTTTTAAATTTTTAACTTATGCTGGATTTAGTAACAATCGTCATCAGTGAACTGCATACCCATTTACCGTGGCAAATGCAGGCCACTGATGACTTGAATGAAGTGATCAGAGCTCATTTTCTCACTGGTCTTCAACGTGGCTGCCAGTTAAACCCAAACACCATCCTTGTTGAATTCGCGCATGATCGTTGACCATTAGCGGTGTTAGGACATTCATCGCCTGCAATACTCCCCACACTGTATTTTATGGCAGCTGTCAGATGGAATCTGGGGCTGATTAAATAGTCCATGCCTATGGCAATGGTTGGGACAATCATGTGCTTTTGCATGACTCCCGTCGTCCCATCGGCATGAGGCCCTGACATTTGTCTGCTGGAACGGCGAGTGATTCCACCACTGATATGAGGCACCCAAATGCTAGCAGGTTGTCGGAAGCTATAGCGGCCTAATAGGTCAAGGTGACTCAGGGTGTACCTTTCAGCTACAGGATCCCGGACTTTTGCGCCTGATGTCGCTGCCACAAATGAGATTCGTGGAGTGAAGGCGTAGGCACTTGAGAGTTCCACTCCTGTTCCAGACTCTTCGTTGCCCAGATCCGGACTGTGAAATCTGGCGCTGTTTAACGCTGCTCCTATCGATACACCCCGTCCATCTGCAAGCTCAGAAGCAATACTTGGTGAATCCGATGTCCCCTGAGCTATTGCCGACGCAGTAAGGTAAAAGCTGGTCACTAACAATGCCGATCCAATCTTGGTTTTCATATGAGTGTACTCCTCGGTTTTTTATGTTAATGAAAATTTATTTGTCTTATCTGATTGCGTAGCCAATCAGGTGAGGACTTACCAAAGGCACTGGCATGTCTTCCCGACTGCTGAAGATCCATGCAAAACCGGCTGTTTCAATTGATTTCAAGGTCTCCCGGTCAGGGCAACATCCATCACCCAGCAATGCCTGAGGGCCACGCATGATTCTCTGTACCTTTCTTAGTGCCGAGTTTGGCTCTGCCGCAATGTGCTCAATGAATACAAAGCGCCCTCCAGGACGCAAAACACGCCGGATTTCGCTCAAGGCAAGGGTGGGGTTGGGGACAGAACAAAGCACCAACGAACTGACCACTGCATCCAGGGAGTTGTCAGGCAACGGGAGATATTCGGCGGTGCCAGCCAATATCTCGATATTGCGGCCCAGGCGTTCTGCTTCTTTCCTCAAATATTCCCGGGAGTAAGGATTGGGCTCTATTCCGATCCAATCCACCTCCTGTGAAAAGTACTTCAGATTGATGCCCGTGCCTGGACCAATCTCAAGGACTTTGCCTGATAACTGGGACAGTAACGACACTTTGGCATTGTTTATGGCCTGTTCGTATCGCGTATTGCCCAGGGAAAGTGCCCATGCATGTAAGCGCCGATACCAGTCCGGTCGCTTGTGCTGAAATGCTCGGGCGCTGGAATTTCCAGAACGATCATGGTGTGCGCAGGTTTTGGTCATCATCGCGGTCCTCCGTCTGTGGTTTACGAAAACTTACTATTGGTCATATTGTGACTATTGGTCACAGTCAGCTGAAAAAATACCGGTATTTTCACCGGCCCCTTACCTGCCAAGTACAGGCAGCTATGTTCTTACAGCGGCATCAGTTACGGGGTGGCGAATCCCCGCAAGTCCTGCAATCAAAAAATCCGTTATTTCATCCAAAAAACCCTCAGAGTATCCGGCATTGAAACAGCCACTCCAAATCATCAAGATCACACCACTGACCAATGCCTGTGGCCCGAGGAAAGCTTGCTGGTATGGTCTGCGAGGAATCATGCCCGTGACCATTGCTTCTTCCAGGATTTTTTCAAAATAGTTCATTTGCTCAAAATTGAGCGTATCCAGGGCGTTCCGGACCGTGGGATTGATCGATGCACGGAAGCTTTCCCTTGTCGTGTACTCGATAATCTGTCTGTACTCTGTGCGTTCATAGTAGGCGTGCCAGTAAGCATCCAAAATGGCCCTGATTTTTTTTGATACAGGAAGTGTTTGCGGAATCTTTGTCAAATCAGCCAGCAGGGACCGATGAAAATCCAGAGCCAAGCGGGCATAAATCTCGTCTTTACTCTCAAAATGCTTGTAGACCGTACCCTTGCCTATCTCCGCTGCCACGGCTATCTCATCCACCGTGACTGACTGCCAGTCTTCTCTGGCAAGTAGCGGCAAGGCTGCATCCAGGATTTCTCGCTCCCGTCGTTGAAATTCGCGGATTTTTCTGCTCATGTTGACTCGCAAAAACAATATGACCAATGGTCTTTATAAGAACTGGTGGTCACTATAGAGACTAATGGTCGCAGAGTCAATACTGACATACTCGCTTTCTTAGCCTGTTCTTCTGGATGTGAGGCATTAATCAATTTTAAGGATAACTGCACGGCAGCCTCATACAGGTGTGCCTGCGGCCTCCTGCGACAGCTTGCCGTAAGAGTCGGCCTTTAATGAAACTATCACCGCCAAGCCCCTACCATGTGGGCCGCTGTCGAGGTTGAGAGTACCGCCGTGCAGCAGCACCACCTCATGGGCAATGGCGAGACCCAGGCCACTGCCCGAGGATGCGGTTTCCGGTCCCCGGTAGAAACGCTGCAAGACCTTGCTGCGTTCTTCCAAGGGCAGACCCGGTCCATTATCCACGATGGCCACGGCAACATGACCCGCGTCCTGACTGACCTTGACCTGTATCCTGCCGCCCTCCGGGGTGTAGCGGATGCCATTGTCCACCAGGTTGCTCAGCATCTCCTGCAACAATTGAGGGTCGCCGGATACCGGCGGCAAGTCCCGGGCAAGTTCCAGGCGAATATCTATGTCCCGGGCCATGGCGGCCGGTACCAGGGCTGCCACCACATCTTCCACCAGGCTGGTGAAATCCACTTCGGTGAACACCGCGCTGCCCTCCCTGCCCGCCTCGGCCCGGCTCAGATTCAACAACTGGGTGGCCAGCCTGGACAGGCGCTGGGTGGCGGCATCCATGCTGCCCACCAATGCCTGCAATTCCTGCTGATCCCTGGCGCGCAGGGCCAGTTCGGTCTGGGTCCGCAAGACGGTGATGGGGGTGCGGAGTTGATGGGTGGCATCGGCAATGAAGCGTTTCTGGGCCACGATGGTCCTGCCCAGGCGTGACATGAGGTCGTTGATGACGGCGACCTGTTCATGCACCTCAGCCGGCAGCCCGCTCTGATCCAGGGGGCTGAGATCCTCGTGGGTGCGGCGGGCAATGGCATCGCGGATCTTCTGCAGTGGCGCGATGCCCCGGCCGATGCCATACCAGACCAGCAGCACCACACTGGCGAGAAACAGAAGTTGGGGCACCAGGATCACCGCCAGCGCTTCCCTGGCCACAATCTCCCGTTTGCGCAGGGTCTCGGCCACCCGCACGAAATGCGGATTGCCATAGAGATCGTCCGGCAGGGTGTATTCCGCCACCCTTACCGCCTGGCCATCCACCAGCCCATCGAAGAAAATCGTGCCTGTCTGATCCAGCGCGGCAGACGGTGAAGGCGGCAGCACATTGTTGCCCACCAGGAACTGGCCCTGGTTGTCCT
Organism: Gammaproteobacteria bacterium; assembly: GCA_050485205.1. Lineage (GTDB taxonomy): Bacteria > Pseudomonadota > Gammaproteobacteria > Pseudomonadales > Pseudohongiellaceae > JAVVEZ01. The sequence continues at coordinate 3,463 of JBJHAY010000117.1, read as the reverse complement.
CCACGCTGTAGAACACCACGTCCACCGGATCGAACTCCAGCATTTGTTGCGCCGCCGGTGGCAGATTGATGGAGGTCATGCCATCCCGCACCTGCACCTGACCCGCCAGGGTCTGCACGGTGTCTTCCAGGGCCCGGTCATAGGCGAGGCCGGTGAAGTGCAGGACGATCCGATAGGTAGCCCAGATCCACAGCAACATCAGCAGCAAAATGGGGGGCAAGAGCCAGAGCACCAGACGCTGGCGCAAAGAAAGACGATCAGAGTGCATCATGGGGCTCCATCAGGTAGCCAAGACCATGAATGGTCCTGATATTGAAACCGTGGGGCTCAAGTTTTTTGCGCAGCCGGTGGATGTAGACTTCAATGGCATTGTTGCCCAGTTCCACCTCCCAGTCACTGAGCTGTTGCGCCAGCCTGGTCTTGATCACCACATTGCCCAGCTTGAGCATCAAGGCACCGAGGATGGCGGCCTCGCGCCGTCCCAGTGCCAGGGGTTGGCCATGCAGCGTGACGGTGCGGTCCCGCAGATCCAGGCTCAGCGGGCCGTTGCCAAGCCGTGACTTGCCACCCTGTGAGCGCCGGATCAGGGCCGCCACCCTGGCTTCCAGTTCAGGCAGGGCAAAGGGCTTGGCGAGATAGTCGTCGGCACCGCTGTTGAGGCCTTCCACCCGCTGTTCAACACTGTCGCGGGCGGTCAGCACCAGCACCGGCGTCCGGTCATGGCGTGTACGCATGCGCCGCAGCACTTCCATGCCGTCCATCCGGGGCAAGCCCAGGTCCAGCACCGTGAGATCGTAACTGCCGGTACACAGTGCATGATCCGCGGAACGGCCGTCATTGACCGGATCCACGCCATAGCCCGCTTGCTGCAGGGCCTGTACCAGGGTGTCCCGCAGCGCGATGTCATCCTCCACCAGCAGTATCCTCATCTTCTCTCGCTATTCATCTTTGTCCTGTAAGGGTTTTGTAAGGTCGCTTTTGTATGATACGCGCCCAATCAGTACTCACAAGGGTAAAACCGGATCATTATGCAGTGGCAGGCAGTTGCAGGACGACAAGCCATAAGGCTGGCGGCAATCTCATTGGTTTTCGGCGCGGAGAGTATTCTGGCGGCCTCTGCCAGCTTTCCCGAAGGGGATGGCTCCCTCAGCAGCCAGGGCATGCCCAATATTCCCGAACCCATGCTCTTCGACTTGGTACGCCCGCTGGGCGCCAGGAAGGGCGAACTGGAAGTCAACTCCCTGTTCGAACATGGCCTGCGCCACCCTGGCACCGAGTGGGCGCCGGAAATCGAGTATGCCTTCGCCGACGGCTATGCCATCGAATTCGAATTTCCTTCCGAAAATACCCAGCTGGTGGAATACAAGGTCGCCCTGCAAGGGACAATTGGCACCCTGCGCAACAACACCATGGTGCATGGCTGGCAGGTGATCGGCATCCGTGAGCGGGAAACCGGTCATTATTCGGCGGACCTGCTCTATCTCAATGGCTCGGAGCTGCCGGGCCGCTGGAGCACTTTCAACATGCTGGGCATGCGCCGCACCGTATTCGGCAGCGAGGGCCACAACATCGGCCTGGTGAACAACGCGCTGTTCTATGACTACTCCCAGCGCCTGACTTTCGGCATGGAACTCAATCACGAGATTCACGCTGGCTTCGATTGGCGCACCCGCATCATCCCCCAGATCCACTATGACTTCAGCACCAACCTCACGGTGCAGTTTGGTGGTGGCCCTTCCTGGCTGGAAACCGGCCGTTCCCCTCAATGGAGCGTGGACTGGCGCCTGATTTATGCCTGGTGATTGCCAGAAGGGTTGATGATCCGCAGAATGGCGCTTTTCAATCCCTGGGAGACGCCTTCCATATGACCGGCAAGTTGCTTACCCTTCACCACAGCGGCACCCAGGGAGCCATCACCCATCTCTGCCGCCGTGACAAGGTGCTCGCAGGCCTCATACGCCAGGTGGGAGACTGCCGCCTGCTGGCGGAATCCAGCACGGATCTCTTCGGCACCCTCACCAATGCCATCATCAGCCAGCAGCTTTCCAGCAAGGCGGCGGCCACCATCATCGGCCGCTACCGTGCCCTGTTCCGTCTGCGCGACGAGAGTAGTTCCCCGTCTCCCGCCAGGGTCATCCGCATGGCGGATGAAAAATTGCGCGGTGCCGGACTCTCCGGCGCCAAGACCCTGGCGGTGAAGGATCTGGCCGCCAAACTCAAGGCCGGCACCCTGCCGGCCATTGATGTCATCGAGGCCCTGGATGATGAAGCCATCATCCAGCATCTGATCCAGGTGCGGGGCATCGGCCGCTGGACGGCGGAAATGTTCCTGATGTTCCAGTTGGGGCGTCCCGATGTGCTGCCGGTGGACGATCTCGGTGTCCGCAAGGGCTTCATGCTGCTCTATGGGCTGGACGCCATGCCGGACAAAAAGGCACTCACTGCCCACGCCGAATGCTGGCGGCCCTTCCGAAGCGTGGCCAGTTGGTATCTGTGGCGGGCGGTGGAGTTGAAAGGCTGAGCCTCAGAGAGGCTTGGCCAGGGCGCGATCGACGATGGACACGCCGGTGGAAAGCACCAGTCCCCAGGCAAACCAATAGCCCACCGAGGCCAACAAGCCCTGCAGCATTGCCAGCGCCTCCTGTCCCAGGCCAGGCAGTTCCAATCGCGCCAGAGCCAACACCACCAAGGGTACAAAGTAGAGAATGCCGTTCCAGCGCCCGATGAAACTCATGCGCAAGTGTTTCTGCCGATGCAGAAAGCGGGAATCCAGCACATATTGGCTGAAGGCAATCACGATCAGGGGCGCCAGCCACGGCGTCACCAGGCCCGCATAAGCGGCCCCGGCAAGGGAGGCGGTAACGAAAAGAAAATCAGTGCCATGATCGAACATCATCCCCGCCGCCGAGGCGGTGCCATGACGCCGGGCAACCTTGCCATCGAGCACGTCGGAGGCAATGGCTGTCAGCAGAAACAGCAGCAACACCCATGGCGGTACCAAGCCCGGCCTGGCAAATGCCAGGGCGGTGGGCACCACCAGCAGCAGGCGGATGCCCGTCAGACAGTGAGCCAGCACTTGAACTTACTCCGCTGCCGTGGTGGCGGCCTGCCCATTGCCAGCGCCAAACAGATCACGCTGGGCACGGCGCCAGAACAACAGGCCGATCAGGGCATTGAAGAGAATGAAGAAGTTGTGCTGAACAAAGCCGAAGGCAGCCATCTGTCCCTCATTGTCCGGGAACAATACCACCCACAAGGTGATGGCGGCGGCGCGCATGGGAGTGGGCACCGCGGCGGCGAAGAAAATCACCGGCAGAAAACCCAACAGTCCCAGGAAGCTGGCCTCGACTCCGAACAGACCCAGGGCGGTGGAATACACCAGCACCGCCATCAGCAGCGCCGGCGAGCGCAGCAGCAGGAACATCACATAATGCTTGAGGCGGGCCTGACGGAAGGCGTGCAT
>JBJHAY010000116.1:0-9573 GCA_050485205.1 Gammaproteobacteria bacterium | reverse complement strand
GGGTAGCGCCGATCCGGGAACCGTCACTTCCTTGACACGGCCAGGCTGTGCCCACAGGGGAGAGCAGTGATAGCAGCAGGAGCGTGATGGCAAGGACTGGGTGGTGAGTGTGAGCGGGGCTTGAGCAGGGAGTCTTGTGATGATTGCTCATGGGGTGCTCCAGGCATGGGATGGATGAACACGTTCTGCTGATATTAACCCAGTTAACAGCTCTGCCTGCAACCAGAGGCTGCAGGCTCTGGCCACAACAGGCGCGCATATCAATGCTTGTCAGCCATCTGCCACAAAGCTTCCTTGACAAACAAAACCCCGCTCTGGTGACATTGACGCTGTTTTGGCCTTGGCACCGGAGGGGACAGATGACTCGCCATCCATACGTATTGGGATTTCTATTGCTGCTGGGCCTTCAGGCTGGGGAGGTGGCAGCCCAGATAATCGACGAAGCCAGGGCCGCCGCGACGTTCCAGGAAGCCTGCGCCCGTTGCCACCTGCCCATCGAATTGGAATTCCGTCTGCGCAACGACTGGCTCGGCAGAAGCGCCGGGGAATTGCGGGAGCGAATCACCGCCACCATGCCCGCGGACAACCCTGGCACCCTGAGTGCTGCCGAGTACCAGGATCTGACCCTGCAAGTGCTGCGCCTGGCCAAGGTCAGCCTGCCCCAGGGGGCGGTCAATGCCCAGGCCCTGGCGGGATTGACGATTGCCATGCCGAGCAGCAGCGCTCAGGTCGGCACTACGGTGCCATGGCAGGACTACAATGGTGATGTCCAGGCCACCCGTTATGCCAGTCTTGATCAGGTCAACCCTGACAATGTGGCAGAGCTGGCAATCGCCTGGCGTTTCAACATGGCAAATTTCGGTCCCAGCCCCGAAGTGCTCAGCCTCACCTCTCCCCTGGTGGCCAATGGCCGCATGTTCGTCACCGTGGGGGTACACCGCGACATCGTTGCTCTCGACCCCGCCACCGGGCAACAGTTGTGGCTGTGGCGGCCCCAGGAAGGCGAGCGCTTCGACAATGCGCCACGCAAGGGGTCCGGCAAGGGACTGGCCTATTGGTCGGATGGCGTGCAGGAGATCATTTTCACCGTTACCCCTGGATATTTTCTGGTGGCTCTGAATGCCCGCACCGGACTGCCGGTGCAGCAATTCGGCGCCGGTGGCTGGGTGGACTTGCAGCAGGATCTGCGACTGGGACCGGGTCGCGACGATCTCGACATTGGTCTGTCGTTCCCACCCCTGGTGGTGGACGATGTGGTGATAGTGGGTGCTTCCCACCTCATCAGCATGCGCCCGATCGCCGCCGAGAATGTGAAGGGGGATGTGCGCGGCTTCGATATCAGGACGGGGGAGTTGCTGTGGACCTTCCATACCATCCCCGAAGCGGGCGAGGAAGGTTATGAGACCTGGCTCGATGGCTCCGCTGATTACACCGGCAATGCCGGGGTGTGGGCGCCCATGTCTGCCGATCCAGCACTGGGATTGGTCTACCTGCCGGTGGAGGCCGCCACTGGTGATCGTTACGGCGGTGACCGCCCCGGCGACAACCTCTTTGCCAACAGCCTGGTGGCCGTGGATTACCGCACGGGCGAAAAGAAGTGGCATTTCCAGATCATCCACCATGATATCTGGGACTGGGACAATCCCTCCGCGCCCATCCTCGCCGACCTGCCCGATGGCAGGAAGGTGGTGGTACAACTCACCAAGCAGGCCATGGCCTACGTTTTCGACCGGGAGACCGGCGAGCCGGTATGGGACATCGTCGAAACTCCGGTGCCCCAGACCGACGTGCCGGGGGAGTGGACCTCGCCCACCCAACCCATCCCAACCAAGCCCGCCGCCTATGACCGCCAGGGAATCAGCGTTGACGACCTGATCGACTTCACCCCCGAGTTGCGGGAACGGGCGCTGGAAGTTGCCGGCCGCTACCGTCTGGGCCCTCTGTTTACCCCTCCTTCCCTGGTCAATGCCGAAGATGGCACCATCGGCACCCTGGGCCTTCCCTCCGCCACGGGCGGCTCGAATTGGGAAGGCGGTGCCTATGATCCCGACACCGGCATGCTCTACGTGCCTTCCCGCACCGAGGTTTCCATCATGGCCCTGGAGCCCGGCGGGGATTTCTCCAGCGTGCGCTACATCACCGCCGCCGGCGGCGGCAATGTGCGGGTGGACGGACTGCCCCTGGTCAAGCCACCCTGGGGCCGCATCGTCGCCATCGATCTGATGAGTGGTGACCACACCTGGCAGATCGCCAATGCCGACACACCCGAGGAAGTGCGCAATCATCCGGCCCTGGCAGGCATCGACCTGCCCCGCACCGGCAGGCCCACCCGCGCCGGCCTGCTGCTGACCAAGACCCTGCTGTTCGCCGGCGAAGGCATCGGCGGCAGTCCGGTATTCCGCGCCCACGACAAGGCGACGGGCGCAATCCTGGCTGAAATCCCTCTGCCGGGCACTCAAACCGGCACCCCCATCACCTTCGAGCACAATGGCAGGCAGTACATCAGCCTGGCCGTGAGCGGAGGTGGAGCTACCGAAATCGTTACCCTGGCACTGCCAGAATGAGAGTAAGGTACAGAATGGGCCCGAGCCACAATGCTTGCATCACAGCGCGTACCACTGAACAGATACGGTTCCAATAAGACGTGTGCACATTGACAAGGAATATGCAGGAAATGTGCAGCAATAGTGCACCTTTCTAGAATTAACGTTAAGTACAACGTTAATCTAACGGTTGAAAACAGTTAATCACCATTTTTTCCACAATGTCTTTGATATTGTGCTTCCCATGCCGCCTGGTATCAGGTATATCTCTTTTCGCTCTAAGCAGTCAGGGGGGGAAGTCAATTGAGCACTACAAGTCACAGGCGCGGGCTCCTAAGGTTGAGTCTGGCCATCGCCGCATGCACGTCCGCGATCAGCTTTGCCGCTGATCAATCACCACAACAGATCATCGATGACTACTGTGTCAGCTGCCATAACTTCGACGACTATGCCGGCGGCCTCGACCTTGAAGGGGTCGATTTCGCGCGTATAGCCGAGGAAGCCGAGGTTGGCGAGAAGATCATCCGCAAGCTGGCGGCCGGAGTCATGCCGCCACCGGGCAAGGCCCGGCCCGATCCCGAGACCCATCAATTTCTCATTGGCAGCCTGGAGCAGGTGCTGGATGAGGCCTGGGAGGCTTCGCCGACCCTGGTGCCTCCCGGCATCCATCGCATGAACCGGGCTGAATACGCCAATGCCATCCGCGACCTGCTGGGAATGCAGGTAGATCCGGCTACCATGTTGCCCGTGGATGACACCAGCTATGGCTTCGACAACATGGCCGGTTCCCTGGGTTCCTCGCCGGCTTTGATCGAGGCCTATATCTCAGCGGCAGCCAAGATCAGCCGCCTGGCCCTGGGGCACGAGCTGAGCACGTCCAGCAAGGAATATCACGTGGCGCCGGATTATTCCCAGACCCGTCGCGCGCCGGGCCAGTCCTTTGGCACCCGAGGTGGTCTTGCGGTGGATCACTACTTCCCCGCCGATGGTGAATACGTGTTCAACTGGACACCGGTGCGTTCCAACGCCGGCGGCCTGTTTGGCAACGCCCAGGGCGAGCAACTGGAACTGACCATTGATGGTGAGCGCATCAAGATCTGGGATGTGGCCACCGAGAACCCACGCAACATGGCGGATGACCGCTTCGTGGTGCGGGTACCGGTGAAAGCCGGCAGCCGCAAGGTGGGCCTTGCCTTCCTCGGTGGCGGTCACGTGCCGGGCATGGATTTCAACAAACACTTCGAGCGTACCACCCTGACCCAGGACGTGGTGGGCTTCACCTTCGAGCCCCATGTCAACGCGCTTTCCATCGCCGGTCCCTTCGACGGCAGCCGGCCTGAAAGCACGCCGGTGCGGGAACGTATCCTGAGCTGTGTGCCGGCTTCCATTGCCGAGGAGGCGAGCTGCGCCGAATCGATATTGGCCAACTTGGCACAGCAGGCTTTCCGCCGCCCGGTCAATGATGGCGACATGGCCTTGATCATGCGCTTCTATGCCGATGGCCGCGCCGAAGGTGATTTTGAAACCGGCATCCAGCGTGGCTTGCAGTTGATCCTGTCCGATCCGGAGTTCATCTACCGCACCGAGGCGATGCCAGTGGAGCAGGTGGGCAGCGCCGAGTACTATCCGGTCAGCGAGTTGGAGCTGGCCTCGCGGCTGTCCTTCTTCCTCTGGAGCAGTCCACCGGACCAGGAGTTGTTGAACCTGGCCAATGAAGGCCGTTTGCGCAACCCTGGCATGTTGGAACAGCAGGTCAAGCGTATGCTGGACGATCCGCGTTCCAGTGCCCTGGTGAGCAATTTCGCTGCCCAGTGGCTGCAATTGCGCAATCTGCAATCCACCGCGCCGGTGGCGGATTTGTTCCCGGACTATGATGACAATCTGCGTCAGGCCTTCCGCATCGAAACCGAGATGTTTTTCGAGTACGTCATGCGGGAAGACAGAAATGTGGTGGAGTTGCTGGATGCCGACTATACGTTCCTGAATGAAAGACTGGCCAAACACTATGGTATTCCTGGTGTCTATGGCATCCATTTCCGCAAGGTGCAGTTGAACCCTGAGCATGACATGCGCCGTGGCCTGCTGGGCAAGGGCAGTGTGCTCACTGTCAGCTCGGTGGCGGATCGCACCTCGCCGGTGTTGCGTGGCAAGTGGGTGTTGTTGAATATCCTTGGCGTGGTGCCACCGGATCCGCCCCCCAATGTGCCTGCTCTTGAGGGCAGCGCCGATGAAGGCAATGCCCCGGCACTGTCCATGCGCGAACGCATGGAACAGCATGGCTCCAATCCAGCCTGCGCCTCCTGCCACCTGATGATGGATCCAATCGGCTTTGCCTTGGACAGCTTCGACGGCATTGGCAGCTACCGCACCATGGAATTTGGCCGGCCATTGGATCTGAGTGGGGCGCTGGCGGATGGCGCCGAGTTCAATGGCCCCACTGATCTACGCAATGAGTTGATGCGTTATTCGCCACAATTTGTCCAGACCATGGCTGAGCGTCTGCTCACCTATGCCCTGGGACGTGGTGTCGAATACTACGACATGCCAGTGGTGCGCAATGTCACCAGGCGTGCCGCGGCCGAGGACAACCGCTTCTCGGCCCTGGTGCTGGGTATTGTGGAAAGCCAGCCTTTCCAGATGAACCAGCGCATGGCTGAAACCCTGACTTCCAATCAATGATCGAGCGGGCGCCCTGGCGCCGCGATAACGAATGAGATAAGTAGAAGGAGACGACGATGTTTATTACCAAGAAACACCTCTCCCGCAGAACCCTGCTTCGTGGCGTCGGCGCGACAGTGGCACTGCCCTTTCTGGAATCAATGGTTCCAGCCCGGACCGCGCTGGCGCAAACAGCAGCCAATCCCGCCCCGCGCTTTGTGGGGGTGTTCTCCGCCCACGGCTGGGCACCCACCTATTGGCATGATGGCCGTCCTGAGATCGCTCCCACCGAAGGCCGCAACATTGGCCTCGGCTTCGTCCATCAGCCACTGGAGCCGTTCAAGGATCAATTGACCATCTGTGGCGGCCTGGATGCCACATCCTCCATGCCGCCTCCTGGCACCAGCGGTGGTGACCATGCTCGTGCCGCTGCTTCCCTGACCGGAGCACCGCCCAAGAAGACCGGTGGTCCCGATATCATGTGTGGTCCCAGTGTGGATCAGTTGATTGCGCACAAATATGGCCAGGAAAACCTGTTGCCGTCGATTCAGTTGGGTATCGAGGATCCCGGTTCCAATACCGGTGTCTGTGGCTGGGGTTACAGCTGTGCCTATTCCAACTCCATTTCCTGGGCCAGCGCCACTCAGCCGCTGCCGCATGAAGTGAATCCATTGGTGGTATTCGAACGTCTGTTCGGTGATGGCGCGACACCGGAGGAAAGACAGGCCAGGCGTCTGGTCAATGCCAGCATTCTGGATGCGGTGAGTGGCCGAGTTTCCGCGCTCAAGCGCGATCTGCCGGTCGCCGACCGCAATCGTCTGGATGCCTATCTGGAAAACGTCAGGGAAGTGGAGCGCCGGGTATTGCTGGCCGCCAACAGTTCCACCGCCGCGCCCGCCATGGAAATGCCGTTCGGTCCACCCCAGTCCATCGACGATCACATCAAGTTGATGTGGGACCTGCAACTGCTGGCCTTCCAGGCTGACATCACCAGGGTCTCCGCCTTGTTGTTCTGCCGTGACGAAAGTGGTGTGTCTTATCCGGAGTCCGGTGTCATGACCGCCAACCACTCCGCCTCCCACCATGGCGAGGACATCCAGCGCCGCGAGGACTGGGCCAAGATCAACCGTTACCACATGCGCACCTTCGCCTACTTCCTGCGCAAGATGCGCGAGACTCCCGATGGCGAAAGCAACCTGCTGGACAATTCCCTGGTGCTGTGGACCAGCAACATGGGCAATGCCAACCAGCACAGCCATGTCAATGTCGGACAGCTGATCGTGGGTGGCGCCGCCGGCAGGCACAAGCCCAAACATCTCAATATCATGGAAGAAGGGCCAACCTCCAACTTCCTGCTGTCGCTTCTGCACATGTATGACATCGAAGCGCCCTATATCGGCGACAGCACCAAGCCTGTGTCATTCAGTTGAGGAACTACACGATGCGCAAGAAGACTTTGAGCATGGCATTCGCGCTTCTGGCCCTGCCGCTGGCGACTCAGCAGGTTTGGGCCGGTGATCTTGCCGATGCCGCCATGAATCAGGATCGAGCCGCCCTGCATGCGCTGATCAGCACGGACTCGGTGAATGAAGCACAGGCCGATGGCACCACAGCCCTGCATTGGGCGGTACATTGGGACGACTTCGAGAGCGTTGACTTGCTGTTGCAGGCAGGGGCGGACGTCAAGGCCAGCACCCGGCACGGCGCCACACCGCTCTATCTTGCCGCTGAAAACGGCAGCGCCGCCATGATCCGCAAGTTGCTGGATGCGGGAGCTGATCCCAATACCCCCTTCCTCGGCAACGAAGAAACCGCGCTGATGTTCGCAGCCCGTTCAGGCAACGTGGAAAGCGTCAGGGTGTTGCTGGAAGCTGGCGCCGCCACCGAAGCCAGGGAAACCCACCGTGGTACCACTGCCCTGCATTGGGCTGCCGAGCAGAATCATGCGGCCGTGGTGCGTGAACTCCTGACCCATGGCGCCAATGTCAATGCCCGTTCGGCGGTGACTGTGAATCAAGGCAGGCGCGGTGGTCCGGCGGCTCCCAGTGGCGGCTTGACCGCCATGATGCTGGCGGCAAGGGAAAACGGCATCGATACCGTGAAAGTGCTGCTGGAACATAACGCCCTAGTGAATCAACAATCCGGCGAGGGCCATACCGCCCTGCTGGCCGCGGTTCAGAATGCCCATGTGGAAATCAGCAAGTTGCTGATCGCGCATGGCGCTGATGTCAATCTGTCCAATGACAGGGGCTGGAACCCCTTGTACATGGCGGTGAAAATGCGTTCCCTGGAAAAGGGCACCATGCCCAATCCCATCGTGGACATGGACGGCATGTTCGATGTCATTGAACTGCTGGTGCAGAATGGCGCCGACGTCAATGCCCGTCTGCGTGCCGATACCGAAGTCCACAATGCCATCCGCTCCACCTGGTTGGAAGAAACCGGTGCCACGCCTTTCCTACGAGCCGCCCTCTGCGCCGACCTCAAGGTGATGAAGTACCTGCTGGCCCATGGCGCCGACCCCCTGATTGCCGCCACTGATGGCACCACCGCCCTGATGGCGTTGGCCGGGGTTGGCTATACCAAGGGTTTCATGAAGGACGTGGGCCCCATCGAGGAATCCCTGGAAGCCATGAAACTGTTGCTCGACGCCGGTATCGACATCGAGGCCCAGAACACTGATGAAGTGCGTGCCATCCACGGTGCTGCCCACAAGAACTTCGTCGAGGGCATCCAGATGCTGGTGGATCACGGCGCCGACCTCATGGCCCGCAGTAATCGCCGCGGTCAGTTCCAGCGCGCCGACATGCTGGGAGGCAACACGGTGCTGGATTGGGCCGATGGTTTCCAGACTGGCATGGAATCCGCCATCTACAATGAAGAGGCAGTGGTGTTGGTGGAACAACTGCTGACCGAGCGCGGGCTTCCCCATGAGCGCCTGTCCGGCACCGTCGGTGGCCGGGTGGTCAGTGGCGCTCAGTAATCCAAGAGAGAGTTGGTGATGTTATCTGTATCTATCCTTGGCCGCCTGCGGGCGGCCGTTTTGTGTCCCCCGTCCTCAGCCTGGTTGGCCACCCTGTCGTGCCTGTCAATAATCTTGGCTGCTCCCAGCTTGGCCCAGGAGCCGACAACAACCGTCCTCGATGGCGTCTACACCAGTGCCCAGGCCGATCGTGGCGCCCGGGTCTACGAAGTCTGCGCCCACTGCCATGAAGGGGTGGAACCTGACGCGGACCCATTGACCGGGCCGGTATTCATCGAGCGCTGGCGTGAAGCGCCCTTGTCATTTCTGCATGGCTTCATCAGCAACAACATGCCGGGTGATGATGCCGGCAGCTTGTCCGCCGATGCCTACGTGGACGTGGTGGCGTGGCTGGTGAAAGCCAATGGCTTTCCCGCCGGGGACAACGAACTGACGCTGGCGCACATGGATGACATTCTGTTCGTGGATCATGATGGCGCCAAGCCCCTGCCTTTTTATTCCCTGGTGAGCGTGGTGGGATGTTTTGAGCTGGACGCGGGTGATGACGACATTGGCAATCTCACAGCCGCCAGTGGCTATGGCAGGGTACGCACCGCCGATGAAACCACACCGGAAGAATTGGCCCGCTCCGCCGCGCTGCCAGCCGGCAGTGCCAGTTACCGCCTGCGCAACATGTATGACTTCAGCAATGCCAGGTCTCTGGTGGGACAGCGGGTACAAGCCAAGGGTGTGCTTTCCAATCATAATCCTCCCACGGTCAATGTGCTGTCGCTGGAAGGTGTGGGAGCGGCTTGCGGCCAGTGATCCCCCATCGTCACAGTCCAAACCCCGGCAGGCGCAAGGCTGCCATAACATCCGGGGGCATCGTTCAACTGACCTTGAGCCTGTTGTTGACCTTGAGTGGCGCCGCCCATGCAGACATGCTTGCTGATGCCACGGTGCTGGAAGGTGTCTATACCAGCGCACAGGCCAGTCGTGGCCGCTTGCTCTATGACCGCCAGTGCGGTGACTGCCATGGCAACAATCTGCAGGGCCGTGCCTTCGAACCTCCCTTGATCGACAGTCTGTTCCTCGATGCCTGGCGCGAGGACACCCTGGACAGTCTCTCCGACTTCATCCAGACCCGCATGCCCAAGGGCCGTGACCGCCGTCCTGGCAGTCTGCGGCCAGAGGAAACCTTCGACATTCTTGCCTATATTCTGGAACGCAATGGCTATCCATCGGGTGAGCGGATGCTGGATGCTTCAGTGGCTGCCAGTAGCTTGCTGGTGGGCCTGGATGGCCCCCGGGATTTGCCGGCCAACGCCATGGTGCGGACTGTCGGTTGCCTGAGTGGTGAGGTGGATGACTGGCAGCTGCGGCAAGCCATTTCTCCTCGCCGGGTGCGGG
>JBJHAY010000115.1:0-9630 GCA_050485205.1 Gammaproteobacteria bacterium | reverse complement strand
GGATATCACGTTGGTAGGTACGAAGGCGGAAACGTCACCAGCCTGGGTTTCAATGATGGGCAGTGCTGTGAGTGAACCAGTCTGGCCTTTCACTTCGCCATTGGTGAACTTTTCCACGTACTCCGGATTGACCCGGGCAGCACGTTCCAGCAAGCGGGAGTGCAGATAGAAGACGTCACCAGGATAGGCTTCGCGACCCGGAGGACGGCGCAGCAACAGGGAGATCTGACGGTAGGCCCAGGCCTGCTTGGTGAGGTCGTCATAAATGATCAGGGCATCCTGACCGCGGTCGCGGTAGTACTCACCCATGGTGCAACCCGCGTAGGGAGCGATGAACTGCATGGAAGCAGGATCGGAAGCGCCGGCAGCCACCACGATGGTGTGCTCCATGGCGCCATGTTCTTCCAGCTTGCGCACCACACTGGCAATGGACGACTGCTTCTGTCCCACGGCCACATAGATACATTTGATGCCGGTGCCTTTCTGGTTGATGATGGTGTCCACCGCCACGGCGGTCTTGCCCACCTGACGGTCACCGATGATCAGCTCGCGCTGACCGCGGCCGATGGGAACCATGGAGTCGATGGCCTTGAGACCGGTCTGTACCGGCTGGGAAACCGATTGACGGGCAATAACACCAGGTGCCACTTTTTCAATAGGGGCGGTTTGTTTGGCATTGATGGGGCCCTTGCCATCGATGGGATTACCGAGTGCGTCAACCACGCGGCCTTCCAGTTCAGGACCAATTGGTACTTCCAGAATGCGCTTCGTGCAGCGGCAGGTCTGGCCTTCGGCCAGGCTTTGGTAATCACCAAGAACAACCGCGCCAACGGAATCGCGCTCAAGGTTGAGCGCCATGCCATAGACGCCGCCTTCGAATTCAATCATCTCGCCGTACATGACGTCGGCAAGGCCATGGATACGGATGATACCGTCGGAGACACTGATGATAGTGCCTTCGTTGCGGGCCTGGGCGGAGACATCCAGGCTCTCGATCCGCTGTTTGATAATTTCGCTGATTTCCGATGGATTCAGTTGCTGCATTCTATTTTCCTCAACCCGTGTCTAGGAATTCATTGCTTCGGCCAGCTTCCTGAGCTTGCCACGCACGGAGCCGTCGATCACCAGGTCTCCCGCGCGCAGCACTATGCCGCCGATCAATGATTTGTCGATTTGACTTTGAATCTTGACGCTTCTTTGCAAGCGCTTGCTCAAGGCGTCCGCCAGTTTCTGCTGCGTGCCGTCCGCGAGCGGATAGGCGGTGTCCACCTGCACCTCCAGGGTTTTCTCCTGCAAGGATTTCATTTCCTCGAACAGCTGGTGAATTTGTGGCAGCAGATCCAGGCGTTTGTTTTCCGCCAGCACTTTCACGAAATTGGCGATGCGGCCAGTGACCTGGTCGCCACAGACATTCAGCAGAATGTCCACTTGCTGCTGTTCCGTAAGTGAAGGCGAGGACAAGGCCTTGGCCACTGCTTCGTGCCGGGCAACCGACACCAGCAATGACAGCGATCCCGACCAGTACTGCAGCCCATCATCCGACACTGCCACCTGGAAGGCGGCCTTGGCGTATGGTCTTGCTAAGGTGATTAAATCTGCCATGTTTTTTACTGTTCAGTTACAGGCTTGCGGCCAATTTTTCGGCAAGTTCGGCGTGAGCCTTCTCGTCGATGCTCGCTTCCAGAATTTTCTCGGCGCCGGAAATGGCGATCGCGGCAACCTGACTTCTGAGCTGTTCCTTGGCTCTGTTGACTTCGCGATCGATTTCAGCCTGGGCGCCGGCAATCATGCGCTTGCCTTCCTCGCGGGCATGGTCCTTGGCTTCATCGATGATCTGATTGGCCCGCTTGTTGGCCTGATCGATCATCCCGGCAGCCTGGGTCTTGGCCTCGCGCAACATTTCCGCAGCACGTTCCTGGGCCAGCTCCAGATTACGCTCGGCGCGCTCGGCGGACTCGAGTCCATCGGCGATTTTCTTCTGCCGCTCCTCGAGGGCATTGGTGATCGGTGGCCACACGAACTTCATGCAGAACCAGACGAACACAAAGAATGCTATCGATTGACCGATAATCGTTGCATTCAAATCCATAACCTTACCCCTAGTTTACAGTTTTCAGTTACCGAAAGTTTCCAGTGAACTGCCGACTTAGGAAGTGAACGGGTTGGCGAAGATGAACAGGAAGGCCATACCCACGCCGATGATGGAGATTACGTCCACGAAGGCGGCAACCAGGAAGAATTGGGTTTGCAGTCTTGGAGCCAGTTCGGGCTGACGGGCGGAACTTTCGATCAGCTTGCCACCAAGGTTACCGAAGGCCACGGCGGTGCCGGCACCACAGATACCAAAAATGATAGCTGCCGCGATCAAAGAAAAAGCCTGAATAGTTTCCATTTTATATCTCCGCGTTTATTTCAAAAGGTTAAAAACTACACTTTTCTTTCTGCCAATCAGTGCGAGGTGTGAGCCTGGTTCAGGTACACGATCGTCAACATCATGAACAGGTAAGCCTGCAAGGTTATTACGAGAATGTGGAATACCGCCCAGGCGAAATGCAGGGGCAGTTGGTAAAGTCCCATCAGCGCAATAACCAGGAAGATCACCTCGCCCGCGAACAGGTTGCCGTAGAGACGCAGGGCGAGTGACACGGGCTTGGCGAGAAACCCGGGCAATTCAAGAATGATGTTGAATGGCATGGCCCACTTGCCAAAGGGGTGGAAGGCGAATTCGCCGAGGAAGCCACCCAGGCCCTTGATCTTGATGCTGTAATAAATGATCAGGAAAAACACACTGATGGCAAAGCCCAGGGTAATGTTGAGGTCGGTGGTGGGCACTGCCTTGAAGTAGAGATGGGAGTCTCCGGCGATGCCTTGGGCCAGGAGGGGAATCCAGTCCACCGGCACCAGGTCCATGGCATTCATCAGGAAAATCCAGCAGAAGATGGTGAGTGCCAGAGGGCCGATCAGGGGGTTATTGGCATGGAAGCTGTTCTTGACGTTGGTTTGCACCATTTCCACCAGAAACTCCACCGCGTTTTGCAGACCTCCCGGCACGCCGCTACTGGCGCGGCGGCTGACTTTCAGGAAAATCCCCATGAACAGGAAGCCCAGCAACAAGGACATCAGCATGGTGTCCACGTGGATGGACCAGAAGCCCATTTCCGAGGCTTCCTCAGTGCTGTGGGCAAAGCCCCAGGTGCCGTCGGAAGTCTTGCCGTAGGTCAGGAAGCCAAGGTGGTGGCGCACATATTCCGTTGCGGTTTCATACACTGGGGCGTTGGTGTCGGCCATGAGCTGTCTTTACCGTCGTTTCCGTTTGTTGATTCAGTTTGTAAACGTACCCGTGATCTGCATCTTGATCAGCGCGGCGATTCCACTCAGATGCACTATCACAAAGCCAATGAACAGTGCTGCCGCATGCAGGGGTTCCACATATATGAAGGCCAAGCCGAAGCCAGCCCCGGTCATGGCCAGTTTGATGGCCTCCCCGGTGTAGAACTCCCTGACCACCCTTCCCGCTGCCCGTGCGCCGCTATACCTGAACGCCTTCTTTGCAAAGTAGGCATTCGGTATTGCTGAAATCAAACCGCCGAGCAATAAGGAATAAGCACTGACCACGCCGTAAAGAGCGGCGGCAATCACTGTCAGTCCGGCTGTAACCACCAACTGAACCCATGTTGCCTTGAATACGGGTGGAGCTTTTATGTTTGACATGGAAGTCGCCAAAAGCTCAGTGCGCGTGAAATCCGCAGCCGTCAAAAGCGGCGCATTATAGTTATTTTACAAACCCTAGGCAACAGCCTTACTTGATATGGGCCAGGATGCCGTCGAGCTGATCGAGACTATTGTATTTGAGCACCAACCGGCCCTTGCCCCTGGCCGTGTGCTGGATCATTACCTGGGTGCCGAGGCGTTCCCCAAGTTCGTCCTCCAACTGTTTGATATCCGGGTCGATTTTGCCCGGTTTGCGGGGCTTGCCCTGTTCCGCCAGCAGTTTCCGCACCAGGGCTTCGGTCTGCCGCACCGACAGGCCCTTGCCGATCACGGCACGGGAGGCCTGGCTCTGGGCTTCGCCGCTGAGGCCAAGCAGGGCGCGGGCATGGCCCATTTCCAGGTCGCCATGTTCCAGGGACTTGCGGACATCGCCATTCAGGCCCATCAGCCGCATCAGGTTGGTGACGGCGGTACGCGACTTGCCGACGGCATCCGCCACTTCCTGCTGGGTAAACTGGAATTCGTCCTGCAGGCGTTTCAGCGCCATGGCTTCTTCAATGGGATTGAGATTTTCGCGTTGGATGTTTTCGATCAGGGCCATGGCCACGGCGGCTTCGTCGGGCACTTCCCTGACCAGGGCGGGAATCTTGTCCAGTCCCGCCAATTGGGTGGCGCGCCAGCGCCGTTCGCCGGCAATGATCTCGTAGCGGTTGTGGCTGACGGGCCGGACCACAATGGGTTGCATGACGCCCTGGGCGCGAATGGAGTTGGCCAGATCCTCAAGCGCCTCGGGATGCATGTCCAGGCGCGGCTGGTACTTGCCGGGCTTGATGAATTCGATGGGGAGGTGGCGCAGATCGCCATCCTGGGGTGCTGGTGGAGAAGCCGGGGAAATCGGTGACTGTGTCGACTCGGCAGTGACAGCTCCCGCTTCCACGGTGTTTTCACTGCTCTCGGCTTGCTTGGGTTTGGCCCCACCCAGCAGCGCATCCAATCCTCTTCCCAACCCTCGTTTCTTTACTGCCATTAGGTAAACCCGTGCTTTTTGTTGTGCTGTGCGGCAAGCCCTGCGCTATCCGTCACGATGCGGCGGCGGCCGGTGTTGCGGACTTTCTCAGGATTTCACCCGCCAGTGCGATATAGGCCAGGGCACCGCGGGAGGCCTTATCATACACGATTATCGGCAAGCCGAAGCTGGGAGCCTCGGCCAGGCGCACGTTGCGCGGAATCACCGTGCGGTAGACCTTCTCGCCAAAGAATTCGCTGAGCTGCTCGGAAACTTCGGCAGTGAGACGGTTGCGGGGATCGAACATGGTGCGCAGGATGCCCTCGATGGCGAGACTGGGATTGAGATTGTCACTGATGGCCTGAATGGTTTGGGACAGGGCAGAAAGACCTTCCAGGGCATAGTATTCACACTGCATGGGAATCAACACACCGTCGGCTGCCACCAGGGCATTCACTGTCAGCATGTTCAAAGAGGGGGGACAATCAATGAGAATGAAATCGTAACGCTGGCGTGCCTCGCGCAGGATTTCCCGCATCTGGATTTCCTTGTCCACCACGCTCAGCAGTTCCACTTCGGCGGCGGTGAGGTCGCCATTGGCGGGCAATATGTCATAGCCGGCCTGCCCAGCCTTGACAATGGCCTGTTCCAGGCCACATTGCCGGGTCAGAACATCATAGACCGTGTAATCCAGTTCGTTTTTCTCGACCCCGCTGCCCATGGTGGCGTTGCCCTGGGGGTCCAGGTCAATGAGCAGCACCCGGCGTTTCATCAACACCAGTGAAGCCGCGAGATTGACCGCGGTAGTGGTTTTGCCCACCCCGCCCTTCTGATTTGCTACCGCAAAAACTCTCGCCACCGCTTGGGTTACCTTGTTGTCATCGGATTGTGCCTGGACCAAATCACCATGGGCGGCCAGCGTTGCCGACAGGCATGTTCAGGTGCCTGGGGATACGGCGGCTATCTCCAGCAGGTGACGCTCTCCCTCCATGCCCGGTATATCCAGCGCATGGCTGGCCAGCAGTTGGAATCCTGAAGGGATTTCCCTCACTTCCTGTTCCGGATATTGCCCCTTCATTGCCAGCAGGCGCGTTTTCCGCGACAGCAGGGGCAGGAGCCATTCCACTGTTTGCCGTAGCGATGAAAAAGCCCGGGTGACGACAATATCAATTTGCCGGTTGCTTTGGAAGTTTTCCACACGGCCGTTCTCCACTTTCACGTTGTCGAGGCCCAGGGCCGTGACCGCCTGAAACTGGAAGCGGGATTTCTTGCCATTGCTGTCCAGCAGGATGAATTGCTTGCCGGGAAGGGCGATTGCCAGGGGAATGCCCGGCAGGCCGGCGCCAGAGCCCACGTCGAGAATGGTATCGCCGTCGATGTAAGGCACCAGGGCTAGGCTGTCCAACAAGTGCAGGCGCAGCATCCTGTCCACTTCCTTGATGCCGCTGAGGTTGTAGGCCTGATTCCAGCGTTCCAGCAAACCCAGATATTGCATCAGTTGTGCTTGCTGTGTGGAATTAAGGGCAAGACCGAGACGCTGTTGGCCCTGATGGAGTTCCCTGGCGAGAGCCTGGTGGTCGACAGCCGCCATCAGGAAGCCAGTTTGTCCCGAGCCGCCTGGCTTTTCTTCAGATACACCAGCAGCAGGGAAATGGCTGCCGGGGTTACCCCGGGAATTCTGTTGGCGTGGGCGATGCTCTCCGGTCTGGCCTGGGACAGCTTCTGGCGGATTTCACTGGAGAGGCCGGAAATTACCTGATAATCCAGGTCCAGCGGCAAAGCGGTCTGTTCCTGGCGTCGGAGCCGGGCGATGTCTTCCTGCTGGCGATCGATATAGCCTTGGTATTTGACGCGGATCTCCACCTGTTCCGCCACATCCGCGCTCAGGCTCGGCACTTCTCCGCCAATGGCCACGCAGGCCTGCATCAGGTCGGCATGGCTGATGGCGGGACGCGCCAGAATTTCAGCCAGGCGGTATTCATGGTTGAGAGGATTGTCCAGCAGGGGATTGAGTTGCGCGGCCAGGGCGCTGTCCTTGTGAACCCAGGTGTCTTTCAGACGCTGTTCTTCCCGCATCACCGCCTCGCGCTTGTCATTGAAGGCGCGCCAGCGGCGCTCGTCCACCAGGCCCAGTTTGCGACCGGTCTCGGTGAGGCGGAAGTCGGCATTGTCCTGGCGCAACAGCAGGCGGTATTCGGCACGGCTGGTGAACATGCGGTAGGGCTCCAGGGTGCCCTGGCTGATGAGGTCGTCCACCATCACGCCGATGTAGGCCTGGTCACGACCAGGGGTCCAGACTGCTTCGCCTTTCACCGCAAGAGCGGCGTTGATGCCCGCCAACAGGCCTTGAGCGGCGGCTTCCTCGTAACCCGTGGTGCCATTGATCTGGCCGGCGAAGTAGAGGCCTTCGATGAACTTGGTCTCCAGGCTGTAGCGCAGGTCGCGGGGATCGAAGTAATCGTATTCGATGGCGTAGCCGGGACGGATGATGTGGGCATTCTCAAAGCCCTTGATGCTGGCGATCAGTTCCCGCTGCACGTCGAAGGGCAGGCTGGTGGAAATGCCATTGGGGTAGAGTTCGTGGGTGCGCAGGCCTTCGGGTTCGACGAAGATCTGATGGCTGCTCTTGTCGGCGAAACGCACCACCTTGTCCTCGATGGACGGGCAGTATCTGGGACCGACCCCCTCGATGACCCCGGCATACATGGGCGAATACTGAAGCCCGCCGCGGATGATGTCATGGGTGCGTTCGTTGGTGCTGGTGATGTGGCAATCCACCTGGGCGGGATGATCTTCCTCCGAGCCCAGGTAGGACATGACCGGAAGAGGGGTATCGCCAGGCTGGGCCTGCATCACTGAAAAGTCCACGGTGCGGGCATCGAGCCTGGGCGGTGTGCCGGTTTTCAGGCGGCCAACCCGGAACGGCAACTCGCGCAGACGCCGCGCCAGGGCGATCGACGGCGGATCTCCGGCGCGACCGCCGGCATGATTTTCCAGGCCAATGTGGATCTTGCCGCCAAGGAAGGTGCCCGCTGTCAGAATCACCCGTGGGGCATGGAACCTGAGTCCGGTCTGGGTGATGACGCCCCGGACCTTGCCTGCTTCCACCACCAGGTCATCCACGGCTTGCTGGAAAATCAATAAGTTTTCCTGGTTCTCCAGCATTTCCCGGATCGCGGCCTTGTACAACACCCGGTCAGCCTGGGCGCGGGTGGCACGTACCGCCGGGCCCTTGCTGGCGTTGAGAATGCGGAATTGTATCCCCGCCTTGTCCGCGGCCAGCGCCATGGCGCCACCGAGGGCGTCAATTTCCTTCACCAGGTGGGTCTTGCCGATGCCGCCGATGGCGGGATTGCAGGACATCTGGCCCAAGGTCTCGATATTGTGGCTGATCAGCAGTGTGCGCACGCCCATGCGCGCGGCGGCCAGGGCGGCCTCGGTGCCGGCATGACCACCACCAATCACAATCACATCAAAGTTGTCGGAAAAACCCATGACGATCGTCGCGCTCAGGCTGTTTGGAAAGGGGGCGCCAAGTATACGCCCTTGTGGGAAATTTTAAAGACTCCCCTTGCCTCGGGAAAGCCTGGCTATTGTCATGGTGGAAGGAATGATTGAAATAGATAATGATGTTATCTGAAGTTGATTGTTTTAATGTTACTGTTGTTATTAGCTTGTCGTAGCCTGTGGATGTCTCCGATTCCGTCTTAGAAAACAAGGCGTTATATCAACGGAAAGGGTGTTGGCAGGAATTGTACGGCACGGTGGCAAGCAGGGGACAAACTGTAGGTAAAGTCCCTTCTTATGCACAGCTGGATTTTGGGAGGCCACCATCGGCCTGATCAGTCCACAGCTTCCAGCCCACATGTTCAGGGTTTACCCACAGTTTGTTCTTGGTGCTGTTGATCAGTTCATCATTTCTTCGATCCTGGCGCGCAGGCTGGGATCAGATTGCATGGCCAGGGAGATCTGATTGTAGGTGTCCACATCAATCCCTTGCTGCTGCACGGCGTCCACCATCAATTCGCTGGCCTCCAGTTGTAACTCAGCGGCCACATCGGCGTCAGTGGCATTCTGCAATTTTTCTGTGTACTCGATACGGATCTCTTCCAGCGCGGGTTGTACCGCGACAAAGTTTTGCAGATCACTCTCGGAAAAATTGACCGGGGCAGCTTCAGCGCCTGCCGCGGGTGGTGGAGGTGGTGCTTCCTGGGCTTGAACCCCCAGGCTGATGGACAGTGGCAGCAACAGGCCAAGCAAGGAAGTAATCAAGGTTTTCATAGGGTGCTCCTTCAGTTGGATAAGGTCTTAACGATCGCACCGTGTATGTTGCGAAACCTGTGCCAGCTTTTTCTTTTGTCTTAACTTGTTGAAAAGTAATAATTTAAATTTTATGGTCGACCTGAAGGACAGCTTGATACACAATAATTATGTGTCATTTGGGCGCATGTGTAAGTTTTGCAGGTCTGTAGTTTCTGGCTGCCCCCTCAGAAATTTTCACTGAGTGGCAGCTCACGCCAGGCCGAGGAGCAATCATGAAACAAGCCAAGTGGTGGCAACGTCTCGGCAATCTGAGAGTTGTGCTGTTGATGCAGGTGTTCCTGCCGGTGGCAATGGTATTGGCGGGACTGCTGGCGGTGGCGCTGGAAGTGGTGAGTCGGTTTGAGGAGGAGCGCCTGCAGCGGGATCTGCAACTGGTGGCCAGGGCCGTGCGCTTGCCGGTCAGAGAGGCCTTGCGACAGGGGGATTTCGCCCAACTGCAAAGCAGCCTGGCATCGGTGTTCGAAATCAGCGAGGTCTATGGTGCCTACTTGTTTGGGCCACAGGGAGAGCGACTGGTCAGTTTTGGCCTGGTCAATCCTGTGCGACAGGAAGTGAATCTGAGTCTGGAACTGGCCCCAGAGGGCGAATAC
>JBJHAY010000114.1:0-9808 GCA_050485205.1 Gammaproteobacteria bacterium | reverse complement strand
TTGCCAAACTTGCCGCTGGCGGAAAACAATGGCCCCGGCGCAAAGCTCACACCTTCCGCCAGCGCCCTGTCCATCAGAGTCAAAACGTCAGACCCTTGCGGCAACTCCACCCACAACACAAAACCTCCCGATGGGCGGCTGACACGGGTATCCGCGGGAAACACCGCGGACACCAGTGCCGTCATGCGCGCAACTGCCTGCGCATATTCCGTCCGTACCTGACGCAGAAAGCGTTCCAAGTGTCCCTGTTGCAAGTAATGAGCCAAAGCCAGTTGTGCCGCCGACCCCACCGCCACGGTATTCACATACTGACAAAATTCCGCCCTTGCTTGAAAGGCTGGCGCCACCAGCCAGCCCACTCTCAATCCCGGAGAGACAGTCTTGGAAAATGAGCCACAGTAATACACCAGGCCATCCACATCCCAGCGCTTGATTGGCCTGGGCCGGCGCCCCTGCAAGGGCAGGTCGCCATAGACGTCATCCTCCACCAAGGGGATCTGGTGCGCACTCAATAATTGCAACAAGGCCTGCTTGCGCGCATCACTCAGGCACGCACCCAGCGGATTGGAAAAATTCGGCACCAGCACCACGGCTTTCACCGGCCAGGCTTCCAATGCCAGCGTCAAGGCTTCAAGGGAAATCCCCTGGACCGGATCGGTAGGAATCTCCAGGGCCTTGAGTCCGAGCGATTCCAACACCTGCAACAGACCGTAGTACACGGGAGATTCGATGGCCACCACGTCACCAGGCTGGGTCAGCAGCCGCAGGGCAATGGTGACTGCCTCCTGGCAGCTGTTGGTGATCAGCACATCGTCCTGACCAACCCGGCACTCCAAGGCCGTCAGGCGCCTTGCCACCTGCGCACGCAACTCGGGCGCACCCGGCGGGAACTCATAACCACCACAACGGTTGCGCTGAGTCTTGAGTACATGACGAAACGACCGCTCCAGCGCCGCCAGGGGTAGATAGCGCGGGTCTGGCACGGCGGCCCCCAGATTGACCACGGCTGGATCACCCACTGCCTGCAACAGGCGCAGCACCCGATCCTGTCCCGTCACCGGCCGCGGCCGCTGACTCACTTTCAGCGCCCGCGGCGCCTCCCGCACCAGTTGCGGTAGACACACATAGAACCCTGAGCGGGGCCTGGCTTCCAACACGCCACGTCGCTCCAACTCGCGGCAGGCATTGACCGCGGTGGACACACTCACCCCATGTTCCTCGCTCAATTGGCGCACCCCCGGCAGACGGCATCCAGTGGGGAAAACCCCCTCCCGCACCTGGGTTTGCAGGCGATCCGCCAGATTCAGATAAATCATGCAAGGGCTCCTAAGCCGAATATCCTGGAGGCTTCCTGCCGCGGCAACGCCAGCCAGCACTTACGCGGCCGGGTGCTCTTGATGTCCGGGCCAACCAGGCGATTGCAGCACAGATATCATCACCAAAAACAGCACAGCTTCCTATCACTACCATCTGTACTGCACAATTTTTAATTATCTATATCTGTATTGCCCGCCATTTTCTGCCTAACATGCGCCGCATGCAAGGAGGTTCCATGTCGCAAGAACAACTACTGTCGTTGATGGGTTTCGTTACCGTCATGGTGGGCACACCAGGACCCAACAATTTGATGCTGCTGGCTTCAGGCGCCAACTTTGGTTTTAGGCGCTCGCTACCGCACATCCTGGGCATTACCCTGGGATGTCAGGTGCTGCTGCTGGCGGTGGCATTCGGGGTAGGAGGACTGCTGCAGGCAGCGCCGGGGGCGCTGGTGGTATTGCAGGTGCTTGGGGTGGGTTTTCTGCTGTATCTGGCGTGGTTGTTGACCAGGGTTCGTGCCCTGGGAGAAGCCAGGCAAGGTCAGGGCCGCCCTCTGTCCTTTATGCAGGCGGCTCTGTTTCAGTGGGTCAATCCCAAGGCATGGATGATGAGCATCTCGGCCATGGCCAGCTTCAGCCTGCCTGGGGACTTCACTACCAATGTGGTGATTATCGCCGCCGCTTTTCTGGTCCTGGGCCTGCCATTGATTACCCTGTGGAATCTATTTGGTACCACTTTGCGGGAATGGCTGGGTCGGGACGGCAACCTGTTATGGTTCAACCGCGTCATGGCGGTACTATTGCTGGGTTCGCTCTACCCGATCCTGGCAGGATATTGAAATAAGAGCTTTGTTCAAGATATCTCCCTATTCTCGTTCATGCCAATGGCATCCCATACCGGACGATCAATAAATCTGGAAAGCCTGGCCGCATCCTCCCGCAGCCTTTCCAGGTCACCGTGATCCACCACACCGGCCCTGGTGCCATCCTTGAGCACCAGGTTGAGCTCATAGCTCGCATAGGGACCATTCTTGGCTCTGATAATCTCCTTCAGCAGCTGAATAGCGTGGACCTGGTCAAAATGAATGGCACCTCGCGCACCAGTGGCATTATAGGCATGGGCAGGTTCACGCCAGCCACGCCAGAACAAGCGGCGTTGACGGTCGAACACCAGAGGAATGCTGCTGAAATAGAACATGCCCAGCCCCAGCAGGAAAAAAAACACCCCCATCCCCACCGGAATCCACTCCAGCCAATTCTGGAATGGCTCTGGCTGTTGTTGCTGCTCCAACCAGAATATCAGCGCCACTCCAACACCCAAGATCACAAACAAAGCATTGAATCCCATCATCCATAGGCTGGGTTTGAATACCAACCGGACCATGTCCATGGGCACCAACTTATGCGTGCGAAAACTGGCGCCTCCAGGCCTCAGCGGCTCCCAACTGGTCCGCTCCGCCAGCGGATCACGCATGAATGATGCATCTTTTATATCTTCTTGCATGGACAGGATTCTCAGTCGATGAAGCTGGACGCGGAGGCGGCATTACTGAATCCCCAACTTGCGCCAGTCTGACCAGCCCGGATGTTACGCCAGTGTTCCGAGGCGTCGATGTTCCAAGCTAGTCCGCTGCTACAGATAGAACCGTCAAGACAACTGGTACAGATTTCTTGCCGCATCATAACGCAGGCTTTCCTCAGCCACATTGCCGTTGAAGGCCTGCGCAAAGAATTTCTTCACCTTCTGATTCTTCAATGGCGCTCCTTCGAAATAGGCATGGGAGGTACCCACATAACTTTGATTGGTGAAATCCACATAGGTAGCGGTTTCCGCGTCCAGACGCCGCAGATAGTGCCCGAGCCTGGCGCGCTGCTTTTCACCCATTTTCATCCGTGATGCCTTCAGCGCGCTGTCGCGTTCATTGAGGGTAATGTACAGACGATTGCGGCATTGAATGCGATTGACCCATGAGGGATGGTCATCGTTGTTGGTATCAGCGGCCACCATCACCACATTGTCGAACAACAGGCGGTCACCGTTGTAGACACTGGAAGAAAGCAAGTGCTTGTAAAGATAGTTTCCCATGCTGTGCAGCATGAGATTGATGGTGAAGGGGCAGCGCTTTTCCACTGCCGCGCTGAAGTAACGGTCCCAGGCTTCGGCATCGTCGTCGAACCTGGCATTGGCCTTGGCTTCCAGTTCCTGCACATAGCCATCATGGATTACCCGCAGAATATCTTCCAAACGTTCCAAAACACGATTGAATGCTCCCACCGAGGCCAGCGCATCGCGCTTGTCGCTCTTGTAGCTGGCAACACCGCGGACTCCGCCGCCATTGGCAGGCCAGCTGAAGATCAGCACCTCCACGTTGTAAGCCTGTTCCAGCTTGGCTGCGCGATCCAGCACCGAGGTCATATTGTTATTGAAGCCATGCACGTAGAGGAGCAGGTTCCTGCCCTTGCCTTTCAGCAGTTTCCTGTGCAGCTTTCTGGCCACATACTCACTGGCATAGCGTTCGCCGCCATCCAGGCTTAGCCCCACTTCCTTGGCCATGGCGGGAGTAAGGGTGTTGGGCAACACCCGGGCCTCCCAGCCCCTGGAACCGCGCTGGGCTTCCGCCAATCGCAGCTCATTGGGGCCTTCGGCAGGCTTGTGGCCAAAGGCATCCTTCACGGCATGACTGCTCTCGTCCACGCGCCGATTGGTGATTACAAACATATCTCCCCCCTTCCTGTTCCTGAGATTGCCCCTGTAGCAGCGAGCCCTGCTCGCGACCCGCGGTTTTCACTTGCTTTAGCGTTGTTGCACTTAGGTTTATTCGAGATCAGGGTCGCGAGCAGGGCTCCCTCCTACAAGGCTTGTTTGCGTGCCACTTCCGCCACCAGCTTGCCCTGGTGGCGGGCAATGGTCAGTTCATTGGCAGACGGCTGGCGGCTGCCATCATTACCCGCCAGCGTACTGGCGCCATAGGGCGTGCCGCCGGTAATTTCATCCATGTTCATCATTTCCGGAATCACATAAGGCATGCCGACAATGATCATGCCATGGTGCAGGAGCGTGGTGTGGAAAGATGTGATCGTGGTTTCCTGCCCGCCATGTTGAGTATTGGAAGATGTGAACACACTCCCCACCTTGCCCACCAACTTCTGGTGAAACCAAAGCCCACCGGTCTGGTCCAGAAAATTACGCATCTGTCCGCACATATTGCCGAAGCGGGTCGGGGTGCCGAAGATGATGGCGTCATAGTCGGCCAACTCATCCACGGTGGCAACCGGCGCCTGTTGATCCAATTTGGCGCCGGCCTTGCGCGCCACTTCCTCAGCCATCAGTTCCGGCACCCGCCTGATTGCCACTTCAGTCCCTTCGACACTGCGGGCGCCTTCAGCCACGGCCTTGGCCATGGTTTCGATGTGACCATACATGCTGTAGTAAAGAACGAGAACTTTTGCCATCTTACTGCTCCTTTGGCTTATCAGCCTGCTATGCCATGGGCCCTGTATTTCAATGATTCTGGAAGACTCACTGTGCCATCAAGGCACGCAACGGCTCATTCACCACGTCTGCCCACAACTGATAGCCCTCGGTGGTGGGGTGAAGACCATCGCTCATGATGCCCGTGGGGATGTTGCCCTGGGCATCGAGAAACACATGCCCTATGTCCATGTACGTGACCCGTGGACGTTGCCCCAAGCGGGCAATGATACCGTTGATGGTGGCTATTTTGGCTCGCACCGGGTCATTGACGCCGGACCGGGGAAATACCGCCAACAACAAAATATTGGCCTGGGGGAAGCGCTGTTCCAGATCCAGCACCACCGCGCCTATGCCTTCGGCAATTTCCCCGGCGGTATTGTCGCGGGTGTTGTTGGTCCCGATCATCAGCATTACCGCGCTTGGGCTGTAACCTTCCCCTTCACCGTTGGCAAGGCGGAACAACACGCCCTGGGTAGTGTCACCAGCAATACCGAAATTGGCGATCCGCAGGTCGCCAAACACCGCATCAAACACAGGCTTGCCCGCGAAAGGACCGCTCTCGTTACGCCACCAGTCCGTGATGGAATCCCCCATGAACAGCACGTCGATGCCTCCCGCAGCGGCCACGGCCTTGTTGGCCTCGTGCTTTTCACGGAAATTGGGGGAGAGATTTGGAATCAGCGCGCTGTTTAGGCGCGGGGGATTCACCGTGACCAGATCGGCATAGCGCTCGATCATGGCACGATCGTCGGCTGGCAAGCCCTGCACGAAGGATGTCCACAGCGCCTGGGCCTTGGCCACCTCATCCGCTTCCGGTCGCGGCATCACCACTTCGTCGGGGACGGGTGCAGGCTGGAACCGGGGAGGCTGAGCAAGGACGCTCAAGGGGCTGAACAAAAGCAATGAAGCCAATAACAACGATGGCCGGGCAAGAGGAGAATAGGACTTGATCAGAGAAATCATTGTGCTTTCCTCGCAGCAATGGTAGTGATTATGATGTTGTGTATAAAGCGCGATAGCCGCTTTATCTTCCTACGCGGTATCCGCCTGTACAAATATCACATAAGCGCCACGCGCTGGCCAGCAATTGCCCCATATATTCGGCCTTGATCTCTTCGATTCGGAATGCATTCTGGCTCATTGGCAAGCCATGATCAGAGACAGGGGCGCACCGCTTGCCGGGTGCAAGGGCTCTTGCAGTCGAACCATTCTCCAACCCGCGCCGCCCAACACCTCTACCCATGATGCCATGGTGCGAAAATACCATGGCATCACCTCGCCAAAATCCGCGCCAAAGCCGCGGAAATCCTCCTCGCGCCAGCCAGGGTGATAGGGATTATCGCCATTGCCACTCCACGGATGCACGGTCTGGACAAGTAATGATCCTCCCGATGCCACAATACTCCTCATGGCGCCAAGTAAGGGGCTTATATTCTCTTCAAGAAGGGAAAAATTACACACCGCCACATCGAAGCCTCGACCCAATTGCATCGGCGCTGCCACAATGTCTGCATAGTTCAGAACATGGAATCGACCCCCGCCCTGTTCCTTTGCCGCCCGTATCAAGGGCTCGGAGGCGTCCACTCCAACCACCTCTATGCCATCCGCCACAAGGGCTCGCGCCAACCACCCCTCTCCGCAACCCACATCAAGCACCCGCCGAGGCTGATACGCGCGAAGAGCCTGGAGAATAGCCGCGTCCGTGGCCAGTTTGCGACTTTCAATCTGCTTTTCCCGTATTGTCCTGATCCACGCTGAAGCATTCACATCCCAACTTCGGCGCAGTTGGCCCCCGAGGCTTGAATCGTCATCCATCATTTCATTCCTTATTGATTATGACCTCAGCCCGGATCAATTCAGGCTAGCGATGAACTCACGAATTGACAGCCTGTCAATTGGAAGTGCTGCCAAGTATCTCAAGTGGTACCACGGGCAATGATTCAAAAGCCGGACGCGCAAAATAATAACCTTGGAATAAACCAATTCCAAAACTTCGCAAGACGTCATATTCCTCTTGAGTCTCTACTCCCTCGGCAATAACAGTGGTTGGCAATTCCGAACAAACCTGCATTGTTCCCTTGATGATTGCCTGGCGCATCCTGTCATTCTGCACGTTGCGGATCAGGGCCATATCCAGCTTGATAATATCAGTCTGCATATCCGCCAGAAAATTCAAGCCCGCATATCCCGCGCCAAAATCATCTATGGCGGTTTTGAAGCCCCTTTGCTGATAATCCCCAATGATTCTTCTGAGATGGGCCACATCTTCTACTTTCTCACCCTCGGTGATTTCGAAAATAATGCGCTCAATGGGAAACTGATATTTTTCCGCTGCGGCGAGTGTTGTCCTGATGCACAGCTCTGGACGATAAACCGCATTGGGCATGAAATTGATGCTCAGGTTTGTAGTCATGCCTAGCTCTGCCGCCAGCTTGATTGCCTTGACGCGGCATGACTGGTCAAATCGATAACGGTTACCTTCATGGATTTTGCCGAGAATAAAGGAAGCCGGCTCATTATTCACACCCCTTACCAAGGCCTCATAGGCAAATATGCGCCTTTCTTCCACATCAACAATCGGCTGAAAGGCCATACTGAAATCAAAGTCAAGGCCTGCCCCACCCGCACACTCGCTACAACCCAGTTCCTGGAAATCCGATGGCTGTTTCATTCGCTTAAATCCACTCACTTTCTCAACAACAAATACACGGGGCTAATCTTACACCAAACAAAGTTCCAGCCCCATTGGCCGCTTGAGTACATTACAATCGCATTCGGCCTGTATGCAAACAATAAGGCCCTAACTGCTCGTGCTTGTTATATGCCTTGCCCAATGGCGCTTCATGCGCATAGACTGTGCGCATATCGTATGCGGAGCAGCCAACATGGATTATACATACAACTCCAAAGCCCCCAAAAAGCCTACTAATGTCAGTATAAACAGTGACTTACTTGAAAAGGCCAAAGGCCTTAATATCAATCTGTCAGCGACACTGGAGCGCGCTCTGGCTGAGCAGCTACGTACAGAACAACGCACTCAATGGTTGCGCGATAACGCTAATGCCATTAAAGCATATAACCAATTTGTCGAAATCAATGGCACTTTCAGCGACAGCGTGAGGAAGTTCTGATGGAGCAGTTTTATGCATATAAAAACCCCAATCCTGCCACAAATACCCAGTACCCTTACTTGCTGGATATACAAAGTGACTTATTGAATGGGCTGAGAACAACCATCGTCATTCCACTCACGCCTTCTAAAATTGTTGCATCAATAAGCTTGTCGAGACTCAACCCAGCCTTGCTTCTCGACGGTGAAAGCTTCACCGCAATGACACAAGACATTGCAGGTGTGGATCGAAATCAACTCGGCGCTCAGGCATATGACCTTTCCTCATATCGCCAAGAAATTATTGCTGCTGTCGATTTTGTACTTTCAGGCATATAATTACAAAAACAAGCGCGCCGCTTTATGGTCGCCTTGCCTTTTCTTGTTATGTGATTTGTTCACTATCACTCTAGTGATCCTCGCCACCCAGTGCTGGAATATATTTTAAAACGAACGGAGCAACACCTTCTAAGCACGCGATGTTGATTCAAACTTCTTCATGCGCTGTTACGTGAACTCTGGTGAAATTGGCGATACTGAATACTCAAAATTTCACGTAGCAAGGCAAAATTCACCAATCAATCGTTGTGGAATCAATTCAAGCTGGCGGCTTGGAATCAGATGGCGCAACCAATACACTTTTTTAGGAGCTTTTCCTTCGATAAACCTGAAAATTTGATATTGCACCTTCATCACCATATATAACTTGGGAGACTGCCAATATAGCTCCATCACCAGATGCAACTCGTCTGGCATACATTACTGTCTCATTATGGTTGAATGCAGTGCTATCTAGAGTGCTCTCATCAATTCTTTCGTACGAAATATCTGTAATACCCGGCGCTTGAATAGGATGCCTTTTCCCATCCAATGGGCCGCCCAATTGTAACTCATGTTCTTTGCCACTTCTGTCCTTCCAATTTATCAAAAAGCTAATATCCATCGAATTGCGCGAGATTGTATAAGTGCCTTCAGTCGGAGGCTCTCCTCTCTGGTAGATGCAGAGCTCTGGGAGCAAAATCCAAGTTCCAGAATATTTTTCGGTGCTCATCGTTTCTGGCTCAAGCCGAGCCGGCGAGGTCGGGCCCGCCGAGCAGCACTGCTTTGCTTTGTTGTGCGCATACCCATCGACCCTATTTTTTTTTGAATTCGATGACATTCTTGCCATCTCCACCACCTTTACCTGAAATCTTTGATAAGAGTTCTGGCGCCACTGTCCATTTCTGGCCAGCTTCCGTTATGACGGTAACGGACTTCTTGTTGTACTTTACCAACGTCCCGATTTGCTTACCTCGGCCAGGAGGTTCAAAAGTGACTTTTTCACCTATGTTGAACTTCATCATTTCATTGTGATGGTGCATTGAATCAAGAAATCTCAGCCGCTCCACCACCTTATGATTAAGCTCCACCAGTTCATCATATGTGAGTTTATCAATGTTGATCTTCATACAGTTATCTCGATTGCTCGGCTCTTTTCACAGCTTCCCGACGGAAATCTTCGGTGTAAGCGGGCCTTCGTTTGCGGGTCATATTGAACACCTCTTTAGTTGGACAGTGATTTACTGTCCGCTAAAGTGGTGCAGGTTCACGTCCCCTGCTTTGCTTCGTTAAAAGCCGACTTCTCCAGGCGCTCAGCGAGCCAGACTTTAATAATCGACTGCCGAGTAACACCAAGCCGTGACGCCTCCCTATCCAGAGACTCAATCATCCAGACAGGGAAATCCACGTTAACCCTCTTTTGTGACTGATTCGGGCGACGAACAGAAGTTAAATCGAGATCATCCACGATGTCTGATCGGTCTTCATCAAACTTCTTATCAAATGCTTTAGCCTTCATATATTGCCACCTCCGCCTGCCTGGAGCGCCTCACCGAAAGGAAAGCTACTGGGAGGGAAATCGCAACAAGC